>NZ_JAABLX010000056.1:0-4170 GCF_009915245.1 Proteus sp. G2669
CCATTTCGACAGGTCGCATTTTTCATGCACCATTCGTAACCCTTTTCTAGGCCTTTAATGATTAGCTTAGCAGCACCTATCGCATTATTCTTAACCACTACTTTTCCGGCTTGGGCGGCATTGGCAACACCTGTGCTATTATCGCTGATTAAACCGCCGACAATACCGGAAGTTAACGTTGCCCATGCACTTATATTCTGCTTTTCAGTTTCAGTGAGTTCTTCGGGGGTTTTGCCATAAAATGAGTGCGATAAAATACCCACCGTTTCGCCTGTCATTGCGCCAGAGGCTTGCACTACTGCATTCTCACCTTTTGCCAACGCAAGGCCTTGAGTAAGCCGTGCGCTATCGTGCGCTAAATATCACTTTCAACACTATTACCTTGAATTTGGTTTTTCACTTCATTAGCAAGATAAGGCGCGGAACCATTAGCAATCGCGGTAACAATATCATTTGATACTAATATAAAAACTATGTGAAACATGCTTTAATGTCATACTCATTTGTTGCAATTACTTTCAATAATGCACTTTCTGACCACACACTATAAAAATTATAGCTATAAAATCGTTCTCCAACTTCATCGGTATAATATTCTAGAGTCATTGACTTAAAAATATCATTTTCTTTCTGCTGTACATGAGATAAATCTTCATTCTCAACACTCATTGATTGTATGGATAATACTTCATAAAAAATAACAACCCACTCATTTTCATTCCAATCTGTAAAGAATAACTTCAATTCAGAGACTGTTGACTCTATTTTTGTTATTCTTCCATCAGAAATAGGTAGATCATTTAGTAACATATTTATTTTCCCGGATGTCGTTCATTTGGTAAGAATCCCGTTCCATGCCCAACCTCATAATTTTCTGGTTTTACTTTCTGAATAGTATTTTGTTTTTTAGCTTGATTCCAAGTTAAGTTATTTGGCTTAATTTCGATATGATAATGCTCTCCATGATGACGAGGATTAAAAGGACCACTATCTCCTGGATGACTTTCATAACGTATTCTTGTATTCGCATTTGGTTCCCAAAACATCCTCGTTGTTCCATGTTGAGTAGTCGATATTTTAGGTTTAACATCTAAAAATTTTGTTAGTTCGTGAGGATTCAAAGGAAATTTGTTAAGTGAACTATTAAGTTCAGCTTGCTTATCTACATGCACTTTAAAATTGCTTGAATTATTCCCTCTCTGGCTGGTAACGATATTTTCTTTTATCTGATTAGGATTGATTTTAGTTTGATTAATGACTTTATTTCCACCTCCTTTAGCTCCTTGGCTACCAATCAGCATAGGAAGTGTCATAGCCATCACCATGGAGGTTTCTTTATCTAATCTTATTGCCTCAAATTGTTTAGCCCACTGATGTTCGACTGTGATCCCTGTCGCATCCATACTCAACATATACACTGCAGGCAGATAATCACGAAACTCATCAGGCAACGATTTATCTGCGGCAAGATGTTTTATTGCTGTATCGAAAGCATTCCATTGTTCAACTAAATATCCATACTGCTGTTTACACTGCTCTGGTGAGGTTGAACAAATTTGCTTTATTTCTTCCTGTTGCCGAATATTGGCATCAACCATATCACGAATAACTTGCTGACATTCTTCACCGACACAAGTTCTTGCTTTATGTGCAAAATTTTCTAGTTGATTGGTGCTCAACCAATTATTCTCAACCACCACTTTCCCGGCTTGGGCGGCATTGGCAACACCTGCACTATTATCGCTGATTAAACCGCCGACAATCCCAGAAGTTAACGTTGCCCATGCACTTATATTCTGCTTTTCAGTCTCAGTCAGTTCTTCGGGAGTTTTGCCATAAAGTGAGTGTGATAAAATACCCACTGTTTCGCCGGTCATTGCGCCAGAAGCTGCACCAGTACATTCTCACCTTTTGCCAACGCAAGGCCTGCATTGAGTAAGCCGTGGGTAATGGTGCGCTGAATATCACTTTCAACACTGTTACCTTGAATTTGGTTTTTCACTTCATTAGCAAGATAAGGCGCGGAACCATTAGCAATCGCGGTGACAATATTGTTGCCCATTACACCTTGCGTAAATGCGGTGATGGCTTGGATTGCGCGGGTATATTTACCCCCAGTACCAAAGTCGGATTGCTTGGTATAATTCTGTAATGCTTGCTGGAAGAGGTGATTCTGAATATCACGCTCGGTGACGTTATCGTTAATTTCTGAAAGGGCTTGATAGAGATTGTCGTAATTTAGATTAGAAAAATATGCTAATAAAATAATGCCAAAGGATTAGTACCAGATCATTAGTTCAAAACAAAATATTATAGATAATTAAATAAATTTACTAAAATTTATGCCACCTATACACCTACAACCTTCATCACCACAGGGCAATTGCCTTCGGCAATTCAACATAACACCCAAGGATTATGTCTTGCGCCCTTTGGTGATAGTAATTACAGACTGATGTTTGGCTGGACACTACAAAATTAATATCTATTTAATGATTGACTTAGCCGCTCAATGTTTATTTTCCCAATAATTCACAAATAGATGAATACCACTAAAACTCAAACCAAACACTCCCCCAAAAATAATCGGTTGTTTTAAAAAGAATATATCAATGTAAAAAATACCTAATTTCATATAATGAATAGATTCAACAATAAAACCAAGCAATAAAAATGTAATAAAAACCAGTGCAAAATAACAAAAAAATAACATTAAAAAATAATTAATTACTTTCATTTTCGTTCTCTATTTTGATTTTCTTCAATACTTCGCTAGTCTCTTTATTTAAATATTCTGAACCCGCGGATCCAAGAAGGCTACCTATAATTCCAGGCATTGGCGATATACTCGGCGGAGCTGTAATTGATGGCATTAAAACTAATGGGCGTTCTTTAAGCCCGTTAGACCAAGGATTAAATTTATTATCAAAATGGTGAGTTAACCATTTTGTGCCTCCATAGCCGGCTGTTGAACCAACTAATGCGCCTTCCATTGAGACCCAAGGTGATCCTCCATCAATTAAACTTGAAATACCCGTACCAATAGTATTGGTTGTGAGCGTTCCCCAATACCCCATTCCTGATGTTATTCCTCCTGTTAACAAAGAAGAACCAAAGCTTGCATAACTAAAGCTCGCTTTTGGGTCTGTGTTAATATTATGCACCTGCATGCCTAAATTTGCCGTGTGGTAGTTGTTACACCTACCACACGGCTAGCAACAGTAGTGCTACCTAACCAACTCGATACATAAGGGCTAATAGCCTTACTCATTGGTTGCTAAGTCGATAACCTGCGCAACTAACGAAGGTAGTCCCTATTGCTAAGCGCGATTTTAGTGTAAAAACACAGACAGCTAAAGTATAGGAGGTTAAAACCAGACACTATACAGTGGGTTATACCCCTAACTGAGATACCCTCCCCAACCCGAAACTGACTTTCAGTGGTAAGTGGTGGAGTGAGTTAGGATTTACGGTGGGCAGTCACTTTACCCTCACTCGCCAAGCTGGGCAACTGATCATCCAGCTGGCTGAGAACGAGTAAACTGATTGAGGTAAAAGATTAAAACTTGTCGGCATAGTCACTGTTTAAATAGCCACTATGCCATTATTTTTATAGATCTTTGTACCTATCTGGAAGGTATCTTCTATTCTCCATTGATTTTATTAGATTTTTTAGATCTGCTAAGTAATGTGATAACTCTTGTTTATTTGAGCATTCCGTTTTTTCATATATTTGCTCATCAGATAAATGAGTTAAAACGTAATTTAAGCAATCTGTATAAATTACAACTTCCGATTCAGATAAACGAATATCAAATAAAGTTACATCTGCTTCTGGTATGTAATTAATTTTTAGTGTATCCATCTTACCACCTCACATAATCAGAAAATTTTTCTTTAAATTCATCTAGTTTTTCATTACTAGGTCTATTCCATCGACCATCTCTAATACGTTGAGCCGTATTTTTGTCGCTATTTTTAAATGACGTGACCACTTCGCCATCAGGCTCAATTAGATGTATTCTTCCATCATTACCTTTTACAACCCAGCGACCATCATCTTGTATTAATATATCGGAAGGTCTCGATTTCTGAACATCATTAATGACGGAACCAACTGGCCGACCCTCTTTATTTCTGATCCCCGCATGTTCACCTTGCGTAATTTTG
>NZ_JAABLX010000006.1:0-26954 GCF_009915245.1 Proteus sp. G2669
TTTATGTTCTCTTTACTGAAAACAGAGTGGTTTGCATGGACACACTACCCATTACGTTTTGATCGTAAAAATCAAATGGTTTACGCCTTTCGCACTGATGGTTCTATTATTTCAGTACCTTGGAAGAAAGTATTTTTCACCACGGGACTTGATTACGCTAAAAGTATGAAAAACGACTATTATATTAGTGGGCATGTTCTTGCTGATGATAATAAAACTATTGTTGATACCTTTTGCCTTCCTGCCTCCACCGGTAATTTTGAATTACTAAAATATCATTGGGAATTTATTCGACGTTATATGGAAGAAGGGCCTGAGAATATTATTCAACAAGTTGAATTTTGTTTACCGATAGCCAATAAAAAAGAAAGTTATGGATTCACGTTCTTTTATGTCAGCACGTTATTTAAAGGTATGTTGAAAATTTTAATGCCATTGATGTCTCCAATTATTTTTATTATTAGTATTCCTCGCTATATTGCAATCTTAACCAGTCGCCGTCCTATTTGGCCACAGGAAATAGAAGAGCAGTGCAAAATAGACCCTAATGATCCTTATATCTTAAATGAAAAAACGAATCCTAAAGATCTCTGGAAAGCTTTTTATTAAAAATCATCTATATTGTATTTCATCAACATTTTTATTAGTTTTCCGCTCAACGATATGAATTTTATTAATTCAATGATTGCTTATTTCGAATAGCTCAAACTGTTATCAAAGTCCGTTTTTTATCGGCTTAAGAAAAGTCGTATAAAAATAATTATTTAAACTGAATAAAGGCATCTGCGACTTTTTTAGCGCCTTCATAAATTTCAAATTTTTCTAATTCTTCTAATAAATGATGAGGGGCATGTTCAACTAAAAACTGCATATTACCCTCACTTACCCAATGTTCTGACTTTTTCTGTGTGTGAGTGATTTCAATCGCAAGGCTCCAATTATTTGGGTTGTAAGGTAGTTGAGTGGTTGGATAATAAAAACCAGCTAAAGGAGGTGGTGATAGCCTTCCTCCTTCAACAGAGGTTAACCAGACTATTTTAACGCTGACATTGGTATACATATTATTTTCCAGTAGACACAATCTTCAGATAAAAAATATCCGCCATAAAGGCGGATATTTTGCTATTTGACAGGGATTACGCTTCGTCAACGTTTTCTTCGTCTTCAGGTGTAGGTTCTACAATTCGAACTTTATTAATTCGATGGTTATTCACTTCTAATGGCTCAAATTCAATACCATCAATCAGAATTTTTTCACCAACAGTTGGAACACGTTGTAAATGCTCCATTAATAAACCTGCTAAGGTTTCATACTCACGTTTTTCATCCAATTTGATTGGAATATAAAGCACTAAGTCTTCAAGTGGTGTAAAACCATTTACAGTCCATGAACCGTCTTCATTTTGAACCAAGTCGTGACGAGAATCGTTTTCTTCAGAACTGACAGGCAAGTTACCCGCAATGGTTTCCATTACGTCAGTTAACGTGACGATACCCTCTACTGAACCGAATTCATCTACAACAAAAGCGAAGTGGGTATGTGCACTTCGGAATTGTTCTAATGCTTGCAGTAAGGATAAACCTTCAGGGAAGATCAACGGTTGTGTGATCAATAAACGTAAGTTTAGAGGTTCATTACGCAATTGTTGATTCAACAATTGAATAATATTAACCACACCAATAGGTTCATCACTATATTGCTCGTCAGTGATCACTAGGCGAGAGTGAGGATCCTTTTCCAACAATTGGCGGATATCATCTTGTGTTGCATTTAAGTCTACGTATTCAACATCATGGCGAGACGTCATGATACTGTTAACATTACGTTGGCTTAAACCAAGCACGCGCACAATCATTTGGCGCTCTTGAGGATCAAACACTTCTTCTGAACTGGAGACTAAATCAGATGTGTGAGGATCTAATTCAGAAGATTCAGACTTACCATTAATAATACGTAACACCGCTTCTGCTGTGCGCTCACGTAAAGAGCGAGAAGCAGATAAGAAGCGACGACGGTTAAATTGTGCAAGCTGATTAAAGACTTCTATCATGATAGAGAAGCCAATCGCTGCATACAGGTAACCTTTTGGAATGGCGTAACCAAAGCCTTCGGCAACTAATGCAAAACCAATCATCAGCAAGAAGCTTAAACACAAGATAACAATGGTTGGGTGGTTATTGACGAAGTTTGTTAAAGGCTTACTTGCAAGGATCATCAAGAACATTGCAATAGTGACAGCTGCAATCATAACGCCTAAATGATCAACCATACCCACAGCGGTTATCACTGAGTCAAGCGAGAATACCGCATCCAGTACGATAATTTGTGCAACGACAGACCAAAAGCTGGTCGTTTTACGTTGTTTCCCTTCGTTGTGATCTTTACCTTCTAGCCGTTCATTAAGCTCCATAGTGGCTTTGAACAGCAAGAATATCCCTCCGAGCAGCATAATTAAGTCTCTTGCACTGAAAGGATGATCAAACAGTGTAATAAGAGGTTTTGTCAGAGTGATAAGCCAAGAGAGGCTAAATAACAACACAACTCGCATAACAAGAGCACACAATAAGCCGGTTATACGTGCTTTATCTCTTAGTTTTGCTGGGAGTTTGTCTGCCAGAATAGCAATGAAAACAAGGTTATCAATACCAAGTACGATTTCGAGAACAATTAGGGTGGAAAGTCCTACCCAGATCGTCGGATCCAAGATCCATTCCATACAGTTTGTTTTACCTTCTATAAAGACGGCATATGCCGACTTGGGAATAATGAGCAATTTGCAGGAATTTTTCAATAATTTATTATCGATCGCAGGGGAATAATTTCATTTTGTCTAAAAGATTGTGATACCAATTACATCAATAACTACCACCAAGTGAGAGAGTGAGTTACTATGTGATCAGGTTAACAAATTGTCAGTACATTGATACTGGCAGGTTTATTTTCAGACGGGAGTTATTTTCATGTCAAAACAGCAAATCGGCGTGGTTGGTATGGCAGTAATGGGACGTAACCTTGCGCTAAATATTGAAAGCCGTGGTTATTCTGTATCCATTTACAACCGCTCAAGCGATAAAACCAACGAAGTTATCGCTGAAAATCCAGGTAAAAAACTGGTTCCGAATTATTCTATTGAAGAGTTTGTTGATTCGTTAGAAAAACCGCGCCGTATTTTATTAATGGTAAAAGCGGGTGAAGCAACGGATAAAACAATTGCTGCATTGACACCGCATTTAGATAAAGGCGATATCCTTATCGATGGCGGAAATACTTTCTTTAAAGATACCATTCGTCGTAACCGTGAATTATCAGCACAAGGTTTTAACTTCATTGGTACGGGGGTTTCTGGTGGTGAAGAAGGCGCGTTAAAAGGCCCTTCAATCATGCCGGGTGGACAAAAAGAAGCTTACGAATTAGTTGCGCCAATCCTTGAAAAAATTGCGGCTGTTGCTGAAGGCGAACCTTGTGTGACTTATATCGGTGCTGATGGCGCGGGTCACTATGTAAAAATGGTTCACAACGGTATCGAATATGGCGATATGCAATTGATTGCAGAAGCGTATTCAGTATTAAAACACTCTTTAGGTCTAACTAATGAAGAATTAGCAGAAACCTTTACTGAGTGGAATAAAGGTGAATTAAGTAGCTACCTGATTGAAATTACTGCTGATATCTTCCGTAAAAAAGATGACGAAGGTAAATACCTTGTAGATGTTATTCTTGATGAAGCGGCAAATAAAGGTACAGGTAAATGGACTAGCCAAAGCTCTTTAGACTTAGGTGTACCCGTTACTCTTATCACTGAGTCTGTGTTTGCTCGTTATATCTCTTCATTAAAAGATCAACGTGTTGCTGCATCTAAAGTATTATCAGGCCCAACACCTAAAGCATTCTCTGGCGATAAAAAAGCCTTTATTGAAAATGTACGTCGCGCACTGTATTTAGGTAAAATCGTTTCTTATGCTCAAGGTTTCCAACAACTGAAAGCCGCATCAGACGAATATAACTGGGATTTAAACTACGGTGAAATCGCGAAGATTTTCCGTGCGGGTTGTATCATTCGTGCTCAATTCCTGCAAAAAATTACAGATGCTTATAATGAAGATGCAAGCATTGCAAATCTGCTGTTAGCGCCATACTTTAAACAAATCGCTGACGATTACCAACAAGCTTTACGTGATGTTGTTTGTTATGGCGTACAAGCAGGTATTCCAACTCCAACATTCTCTGCCGCTATTTCTTACTACGATAGCTATCGTGCAGAAGTGTTGCCAGCAAACTTAATCCAAGCTCAACGTGACTATTTTGGTGCGCATACTTATAAACGTACTGATAAAGATGGCGTATTCCACACAGAGTGGATGGAATAAGTTTTTAAAACAATAAGTTAAAATCTTTTGAGGTGCTGGTAATACAGCACCTTTTTTATTTAATGAAAATAAATATCCAATTACTTATATTGCAGAGTATAAACAACACTACTATTAACTTTACCAGCAGTTGTTGTACCTGTTGCGTAGTATTCAACAGCATAAGGTAATGTTGCTGAAAATGTATCAGAATCAATGTCTACATAAGATGTATTAGTGACTTGTGAGGTACTACCAACTTTAATTGGAGCAAAATTATTACTACCATCTAGTAATTGTAAATTAACAAAAGTAGCACCTGTAGCACTGGTATCCATATTTTTAAGTCGTCCAGTCACTGGATCAACGGTGACCCCTGCTTCAAAAAATGCTGAGACAAGACTGTGAGTAACATCGCTTGAATCTGAATTCATTCTCCAAATAGTAATAGTAGGAATTACATTTTCGCAATCGTGTAGATTCATATTAAATGCAGTCCGGCCAGTTACTTGACCAGCTTGAGTTAATACATTTGTACTTACTGTAGGTAAAGTAATGGTTGCATTAGGTCCTTGTCCTTCTATATCAACTTTACAAGTTGTTGTTGTTAATAGACCATTAAAATTTATAGTACCCGTATTATCGTCAGCAAATACTGTACCTACTGTTAAGCTCAATGCGATAGCTAATGATGTACTCAAAAAAGTTTTCTTCATAGAAACTCTCTAAAATAGTAATTAATAAATAAAAGTAGTAGCCACGTTTTTATATAAAAATACTAGAATATAATTTTATAACAGATTAACTACGTTATTTTACTAATATATATATCATCTTAAAATAAATGAAATTGGTTTTTTCTATATAAATCAACTTAATAATAGTGAATTTCTATAAGAGAGTAATTATTATTAAAGGATTGAAAATCAATAAATTATGTTTTTATTTTATATAAATAAAGTTTTTATCATAATAAGATAGAGAAATAAGATGTATTCGTTTTTTATGTAATATATTTATCTAAATTACATCATTATAAGACTTGTTTTTATTTTATTTTATATTTAAATTACCCATTTAATGGGTATTATTTTCCTAAATTAAATTTTATAAATGATGTTAAATGTTTTTTCTCAGAAATATAGAAGAATATTAATTTCTTAAAGAAATTAATATTCTAATTAAGGAAAGTGTTATCATTTTCTATTGGCAGATCTTTTTAATATAGGAATTGCTCTTTCTTCTCCCCAGCTTTGTAGTGCTGCTAAAACGTGAGAGAGTGATTCTCCATCCTCGCTGAGTTTATATTCAACTTTGGGCGGAATTTCAGCATACACTTTGCGCTCGATAAGCCCGTCAGATTCAAGTTCACGTAACTGTTTAGTTAGCATTCTAGGTGTTATTGAAATAAGTTTTCTTTTTAGCTCATTAAATCGCAGTATTTTTCCCTGTAAATGGTAAAGGATCATGCCTTTTCCTTTTCCTCCCATCAGCTCTAAAGAGGCTTCAACCGGGCATCCATCATAGGTGTAGTCGTTATATCTATTCTTTTTAACAGTATCCATTTGTACCCTATATACATAAATTGTACGTACTTGCGAGATGGTAAATTATTATTAAAATAGCACAGATACAAGTGTCTTATTTGGAATAGGTGTAATAAATGAATTTATTAAATATATTGAAAACACGTTATGCGACAAAACATTTTGATAAAAACAAAGTGATCCCTGAGCAAGAATTAGAACAAATTAAAGCATTATTACAACTAAGCCCATCAAGTGTGAACACTCAACCATGGCATTTTATCATCGCAAAAACGGATGATGCTAAGCAGAAAATTGCTGGCTCAACAGAGGGTGGATATGAGTTCAATAAAGAGAAAATATTAAGTGCTTCACATGTTGTAGTTATGTGTGCAAGAAATACATTAACTGAAGAATATCTCTCTCATTTGCTTGAATTAGAAGATAAAGCAGGACGGTATCCAGCAGTCGAATTTAAAGAGCAAAATAACCTTGCAAGATCATTTTTTGTTAATCTACATGAAAAACAACTTGGCGATTTATCTCATTGGATAGAGAAGCAGGTTTATTTGAATATGGGATCACTATTACTAGGTGCGGCAACGTTAGGAATAGATGCTCTTCCAATGGAAGGTTTTGATCTATCAAAAATAGATTCAACATTTTCTTTAAATGATAAAGGTCTTCATGCCGTGACAATTGTTGCATTAGGTTATAGAGAAGAAGATGATTTCAATTACAATTTGCCAAAATCAAGATTACCACAAAGTGAAATTATCACAGATATTTAGATTTTAAGTTTTTGATTTAAACCTTACTTTATTGAGTGAAGTTTTTTATAATGGCTTTAGCCATAAATATAATAAAAGGTGCTAAATTAAGCACCTTTTTATTAACTCAATTAAATCAGAACGGTAGGGTATTAATTTTATTCTATATGAATATTAATTCTTACAGGCAATTTATATTCTCGATGTTTCCAACATTGAATATAGACAGGAAAAATTCCACTATATTTTGTTTTATTTAAATGCGAGTTTTTTGCAGGATCATATATTAATTGTATTCTAAAGTTTCCGCCAGTATCATTACCTGGTGCTGTTGCCGTATTTAAAGCAAATCGCCCTGCATCATTCCATTTATGTGCAGTTAAATATAATACAGATACATTCCCATTATCATCTGATATTGGGATTTTAACTTCACTCACTGTTATAACTTGATTCCACCATTCTAATTCCGATGGAGCTTGTTGTGGATAATGAGCAATAATACCATTATGCTTAAGATCAGTATATTGGTAATAAAATGGAAGATTTTCTATTTTATATTCATCAATTTTAAATGAAGAATTAAGATTTAAATAATTAGATGAATATGAAAAGGGATTTATATTTACGAGTGGTGCCAGAATTTCTTTATCTAATTCATGCATTAATTGAGCAACATTAGGCCTAACACCAATTCCATCTTTTACTCCTTCAGTATAACTGGATTTTTTTAATAATGTTCTCATACTCTCTGGTGTTAACATAACGCCCATACTTTTGGCATGAGACTGTAATAATCCAAGAGCTGCAGCACATAAAGGTGCGGCACCAGAAGTGCCATTAAATTTAGCACTATATGCTGTGCTCTTGTCATTATTTCTCATATATAAAGAGCCACTTCCAGTAGTTGCGATCTCATAACCCCATGAATTCACTAATGAGGTGGAGTGACCATAATTTGAGAAACCAGCTTTACTTCCATCATTAGGCATACAAGCACCCACTAATATGCCACCATTATCACCGTAATCTATAAATTGTGAGGGATCAGATAAATTAACGTTTGAATTACCTGCGGTATTGAGAACAATAACACCTTTTTGAGTTAGGTTATAAATGGTATCCCAGAATGATTTATACATGGATGCTGGAACCATTTTTTTTTCATGATTCCATGCACAGTATTCATAACTAACAATGTCTCCAGGTCTGGAATCACTTAAAACAGTACTCATTTGGTGAATATAATAAGAATATAGTTTTGCAGAATGAGCAATGCCCGTCATTCCAAAACCATTATTTTCAGCTGATATAACACCAACAGAACCTGTACCATGAATATTTTTTAATATTTCTTCTTTGGTTGTACCATTATTAGTAACAACAGTAATATTTTTATTTTGAAGGTCTTCATGAAAACTATTAACACCAAAATCAATATGTCGGATTACAGCTAATTGACCTGTATTTTCTTTAGCCCAAGCCTTTCGTACATTCATATCTTGATAGGGTTCATCGAGATATTTTTGATAATAAGAAAGATCAGGTGTCACTTCAGTAGTCGCTTTATCTAAATTAAAAGCGCTTTGTTTTATGTTATTAGATTCTAATAATTTAATACTATCAGGAGTGATAGAGACATAGACAATATCACTGTCCGCTTCTAATTTATCTGTGACAATTTTTACATCATTAATAGAGAGTGTACTTTTTAAAGTATAATACTCAAAGTTATGAATAGGATGATCTTTTTGAAATGAGGATAAATCAATAACCACTTTTTCTAAATCAAAAAATCCACGTTCTTTTTTCAGTAATTTATCTAATTTTGATTTTTTTCCTTTATTTATTTTTATTTGAATTGAGAATTTATCATTCTCATTAATCACTGGTTCTGAAAGTGAAGATAATTTATTCTCTAGCATTGAAAATAAAGGAGTTATTTTTTCCTTAATAAATTCTAATGGCTGAAAAACGACTTCATTAGAGGTGTGTTTACCGTCAGTATAATTAACCAGTACGGTATAAGTTCCAGGTGCATTGATATAAAAAGTCTGTCCACATTGTGTGCCGCTGATTTTCTCAATAACTTCATCGTTACTCATGAGAGATAAATCAAATTTTCCTTTATTTTCATTCACTTCCGCATAAGTAGAAGGGGTGCTACTCATCATTTTATATACATTAATTTCATTACTCATAATACATTCCTTTGTTTAGTAAATAACTTTTAAATCCATATGACACTGTATAAATACACAGTTGTTTTGTGTGTTTTAAATATAAGAAATATCCTAAAGGGAAATTTACAATGTGGTATATAAAAAATACTTATTAATTACGAAGTAGATAAGAATGAATGAGGCAACAAAGTGTTGTTTAGCACATCAATTATAAAAATTTTATTTATTTTTATAATGAAAATTAAAAAAATCATTAAAAATATTCGCTAGCCATTGAGGTTTTTCCTCATGTACAACATGTGAAATAAAGGGCACATTCAGTAATGAGGCAGGTTCAATATTATCAACGATTTCTTGTGAATGAGATAAAGAAACCAGCATATCATTATCACCACGGTAGACTCACACAGGGCAGTGAATATTCTTAATTTTTTCATTAGGATAGCCAGTTTTACTTTGATCTAACCACATTATTTAGACTTGATAAAATAGGCGTTAAAAATCAGGTTTAGGATTAATATCTTGTTAATCTTCACACTATTGAGGAAAATTGTATCGCCAATATTCAAGTGTAATCTTTTGATAGATCTCTTTAGCGGGATCATCATCCGTTAATTACCAACTAGCACGACAAAGTTTACCTATGACAGCCAAATCATCGGAAAAATATATGGCGATTATTTAATAAAAAGAGAGTGCTTAAATACTCTCTTTTTATTTTTTATTAAAAAATATAAAAACTATTGTTCAGATGCTTTTATATAATGTGTTTTTTCATTTATTTCATCTAATACTAAATCAGTATCTAGCTTGTTTTCTATTGATATTCTTCCACTAAAAACATCATTCATTCTCTCTTTGTCTAAGGCATTTTCCCAGCGAGCAACAACAATACAGGCGCAAGCATTGCCAACAAGATTGGTCAATGCGCGACATTCTGACATAAAGCGGTCAATACCTAGTATCAAAGCCATACCCGCAACGGGAACACTAGGAACAACCGATAATGTTGCTGCAAGAGTAATGAAACCGGCTCCTGTAACACCTGCTGCACCTTTTGAGCTGATCATGGCAACAAACAGTAATGTAATTTGTTCTGTTAATGACAAATCAACGCCTGTTGCTTGAGCGATAAATAATGCCGCCATGGTCATATAGATATTAGTGCCATCTAAATTAAAGGAGTAACCAGTTGGAATAACTAAACCGACAACGGATTTTTTACAACCCAGTTTTTCCATTTTACTCATTAATGTAGGTAGTGCGGCTTCAGACGAAGAAGTACCTAATACTAACCAAAGTTCATCTTTTATGTATTTAATTAAAGAGAGAATAGAAAAGCCATTATATTTAGCAACCGCACCCAAAACGACCAATACGAAAAGTAATGCTGTTAAATAAAAAGTAATTACCAACAACATTAAATTTCCAATGGAGGAAATCCCATATTTACCTATCGTAAAAGCCATTGCACCAAAGGCACCAATAGGTGCTAACTTCATTAGCATACCAACCATCTTAAAAACAGGTTCACAAAGATGCTGTAAGAAATTTAATACAGGTTCACCCCGTGAACCTATTGATGCTAATGCCAGACCAAAAACTACAGAAACAAACAGCACTTGTAAGATATTACCGTTAACTAATGGACTAACGATAGTATCAGGGATGATATTCATGAAAAAATCAACAAGAGAAGAGCTGTGCGCCTGAGTGACATACATTTCTACTCGGCTACTGTCTAATGATTCAGGAGAGATATTTAAACCGTCACCAGGGCGAATAATATTGGCAGTGATTAATCCAATAACAAGTGCAATTGTAGAAAATGTGAGAAAGTAAATCATTGATTTACCCGCTACTTTTCCGACTGCTTTCATATTGTTCATACCAGCAATGCCGGTCACTACGGTTAGAAAGATAACAGGTGCGATGATCATTTTTACTATTTTGATAAATCCATCACCCAAAGGTTTGAATGACTCACCAATATCAGGGTAAAAATGTCCTAATAGAATACCGAAAATGATAGCAATAATAACTTGGATATATAACACACGATAAAAGGGGAGCTTGCGGGATGAAGTCTGCATAAAAATTCCCTGTAACTGAAAGATATTGACTAAATAAAAAAGAAATTATGATGTAAATTATTATTTACATTTATTTTGTTGTGACAGGTAACTTAAAGGTATGCGTAAATCAGGTCAATAAAATAAAGTTGATTTTATCAAATATTGTGCTCTTCATCTAAAAAATTAGATTTAATTTCAATTTATCGCTATTTGTGAGATTTATTTTTCTTAAATCAATAAGTTAATGAAATTATGGTTTGTTTTAATTTATTGTATTTCTTTAAAATTATGTGTGTTTGGCTTTGATTTTTGGTGAATAAAATGATTTAAATGTAAAAAATATGGGTAGTGAGAGGTAGAGGAGGAATTGGCTTGCAATTATTTGTTTTTATTGCATTTGTTTTTAAGGGAAAAATGAACCACTGATAAATCCTTCAATATAAATAAACTCTAACCAACAAATAAATAAGCATTCAGAAAGAACAATAATAAAGGCGAGTATTGCGGGAAACTCTGAAGTATCTCTCACTAAGATAAAAAAACGAGGTAGCGTGATTACAGAAAATAGTATTTTTATTGCCAAAGCAAACGCAACAAAATAAATAGCGATATTTAAAGAAAATACTTCAATTTGAATGAGTGGTACAACAGCTGTATAAAAAAGAATAACACTACTAAGAATTATTATGGCAGAGCCACCCAGCCAATATTTGAAAAATAAAAGGTTTAGAGAATATTGTTTTTTTATCAGATCTTTTAATATATTCACAAATTTGTCCTTAATTTATAAATTAAAAAATTATAAAAATAAGCAGGAAATAATCTATGAGAAAAAGAGAAAATAATAAATAAATTATAAAAAAGATAAGTGTTTATTCGTAGTGGTAAGGAATGTAAAAAATAAAAGAGCACATATGTGCTCTTTTATGGATTATAAAAAATGGTCTTTATTTCACTGGAATTTTAATTGCATTATCAGATTCAATTTCAATAGGAGCTAATGGAGCATCCTCAATAAATTCACTTGATGTTCTGCCACTAAAGACATCATTCATTCTTTCTTTATCTAAGGCATTTTCCCAACGAGCAACAACGATACAAGCGCAAGCATTGCCCACAAGATTGGTTAATGCACGACACTCTGACATAAAGCGATCAATACCTAGAATTAATGCCATACCTGCGACAGGAACACTCGGTACAACGGATAAGGTTGCGGCTAAAGTAATAAAGCCTGCACCAGTAACACCAGCCGCACCTTTTGAACTGATCATTGCAACTAAAAGTAGTGTAATTTGTTCTGTTAATGAAAGATCGATACCAGTAGCTTGTGTAATAAATAGAGCTGCCATGGTCATATAGATGTTAGTGCCGTCTAAGTTAAAGGAATAACCTGTTGGAATAACTAAGCCGACAACGGATTTTTTACAACCTACATTTTCCATTTTACGCATTAAGCTAGGTAAAGCAGCTTCCGAAGAAGATGTACCTAATACTAACCAAAGTTCATCTTTAATATATTTAATTAAAGAGAGAATAGAGAAGCCATTATATTTTGCAACAGCACCTAACACGACAAGAACGAATAATAATGAAGTTATATAGAAAGTCAGAACAAGTAATACCAAGTTACTGATTGATGAAATACCATATTTACCAATAGTAAAGGCCATTGCACCAAAAGCACCGATAGGGGCTAATTTCATTAGCATACCGACCATTTTGAATACAGGTTCAGAGAAGTTTTGTAAAAACTTAAGAACTGGCTCACCACGAGTACCGATAGACGCTAAGGCAATACCAAAAACCACAGAAACAAACAGTACTTGTAAGATATTTCCATTAACTAATGGGCTAATAACCGTGTCAGGAATAATATTCATTAAGAAGCCAACAATTGATGAGTCATGCGCTTTTGCTACATAACTTTCTACTTTGCTCGCATCTAATGAGGCTGGGGAAATATTGAGACCATCACCTGGGCGAATAACGTTTGCAACAATTAAACCAATAATTAATGCAATGGTAGAGAAAGTCAGGAAGTAAGCCATGGATTTACCCGCAACTGTACCTACTGCTTTCATATTATTCATACCAGCAATACCCGTTACGACAGTTAAGAAGATAACTGGTGCGATGATCATTTTTACAATTTTGATAAATCCATCACCAAGAGGTTTAAAAGATTCACCAACGTCAGGATAAAAATGTCCAAGTAAGATACCGAGTAAAATGGCAACAATCACTTGCACGTATAATACTTTATAAAGCGGTTGTTTTTGAGTTGAAGTTTGCATGAAGATTTCCCTGCACCTATTGGTACATTATTTATATATTTATTTGTATGTTAGAAATAACTGAGATGTAAATATAATTTTACATTATTGTATTTTTATTGATGCTAACTTAAATGTATGAGTAATTTAGGTCAATAACATAAAATCTATTTAGTTAATTATTGAGTGCTGAATCGAAAAAAATAGTAAAAAAATCTATTTCGTACATTTATTGGCGTTAAAGGTAAGATAATGTGGAATTGGTGAGATAAATTCTGCTTTTTAAGTTATTATTGGTATTAAATATCGGCAAGGTTTTTGATCACATAATCTAAATATTACCTTTTGGCATGTAAATCTATATATACAATAAGAATCGATATCATGATAACAATTACCCTTAACTGAATAATGGCTAGGGTAATTGTTAAAAATAAATTAGCTCTTTTTATTACTCGCTTTCTTCGCGAATAAAAGAAATTAATTCAGGTTGTGCAATACGTTTGTAATCTTGTGTATTAAGAATAATTGAGCGTTCTAATGTGCCTGCATTAAAAGCGAGTTCATCAAAACGTTCAAAAAGTAGAGGGTCAGCCACAAGCTTTAATGCAGGGTGAAAACTAAAGGGAGGAATAGCACCAAATACACATTGGGTAAGATCGTCAACTTCTTTAGGGCTTGCTAGAGATGCCCTTGTTCCACCAATTTGATGAGCGAGTTTTGATAGATCGGCTTGTTTATCGGCGGGTAATATCGCAAGAACATGTTGTTTAATACCGTTACCTTTTATATGACAAACAAGTCCTTTTGCTCCCTGTCCTAATTGTGTTCCTCTAATTTTTGCAACTTCTTCAGAACGACCTGCGGTAGGGTGTTCCATTACACGATAAGTCGCATGGTTTTTATCTAATAAAGCAGTAAGTTGCTCAAAAATAGTCAAAGACATCAATGACTCCTGATTAATAAGTTATTTATTTAAGGTCATTATACGACTTTAAAAAAAATATTCTGCTGTGATGTTTATGGCTGGTTTTGATTATTTTGATAAGCTTTTCAAATTATTTTGTTACAAATGATAATATGTTAATAGTATTATCCTATTGAATTAATAGGGTAATTGGGCTTCTTTATTTAATTACCTGTAATAACATGATAAACAAATTGATATTTATTCATTATTTTGATGATGATCAATTTAAGAACAAAAAGAATAGAACATATTAAAACGTAGATTTAATTACTAAAAAGGAAGTCAATAATGGCAGTTTCAACATTCTATATCCCTTCTGTAAATAAAATTGGTGCTGGTTGCCTTGCTGATGCTGTAAGTTCAATGAAAGACTTCGGTTTTCATAAAGCGTTGATCGTCACTGATAGCATTTTAAATCAACTGGGTGTTGTTGATAAAGTCAGTAAGTTACTGACAGAAGCTGGTATTTCTAGCGTAACTTATGACGGAACTGCACCAAACCCTACTGTTGAGAACGTAGAAGCGGGTTTAGCTCTGCTGAAAGAAAATCAATGTGACTGTGTGATTTCTTTAGGCGGTGGTTCTCCACATGATTGCGCTAAAGGTATCGCGTTAGTGGCTTCTAATGGTGGAAAAATTGCAGATTACGAAGGTGTTGATCGTTCAGCTAAACCTCAATTACCACTGATTTCAATCAATACCACTGCAGGTACTGCATCAGAAATGACACGTTTTTGTATCATCACAGATACAGCGCGTCATATCAAAATGGCTATCGTTGATAAAAACGTCACTCCAATCTTATCTGTAAATGACTCAGAATTAATGATTGGTATGCCAAAAGGCTTAACCGCTGCAACAGGTATGGATGCATTAACTCATGCGGTGGAAGCGTATGTCTCAATCGCTGCAAACCCAATCACCGACGCGTGTGCATTAAAAGCAGTTACTATGATCAGCGAGTCTTTACGTAAAGTTGTTGATAATGGTGGAGATGCACAAGCTCGTGAAAACATGGCTTACGCTCAATTCTTAGCAGGTATGGCATTTAATAACGCTTCTTTAGGTTATGTACATGCTATGGCTCACCAATTAGGTGGTTTCTATAACTTACCTCATGGTGTGTGTAATGCGGTTTTATTACCACATGTTCAAGCTTATAACATCCAAGCCGCCGCGGGTCGCTTAAAAGATATCGCACAAGCAATGGGTGTTGATGTTTCTGCAATGAGCGATGAGCAAGGTGCTCAAGCATGTATCGAAGAAATTCGTAAAATGGCTAAAGATGTGGGTATTCCAGCTGGTCTAAAAGAATTAGGCGTGAAAGAAGAAGATTTCAAAACATTAGCTGAAAATGCGCTGAAAGATGCTTGTGCAATCACTAACCCTGTTCAGGGTACTGAAAGTGATGTTATCGAGTTATTCCGCCAAGCTATGTAATGCTCAAGACATAAATAACAATTGATACTTGTTATTTTATGTCTTAACTAAGTAATAAAAGCACCTCAAAATTTCTCGTTGAGGTGCTTTTTTGTTTATATGTTACTTTCTCGTTTGGTAGCTCTAGAGAGGATTAATTAGCTAGAAATTATTCGGCTTTTTTATGACGCTCTTGCAGGCAACCAATGACATCAGAGAGTGATAATGATTGGTCTTGTAACAATACCATTAAGTGATAGAGCAAATCAGAGGCTTCGTTTCTTAACTCTTCTCTGTCATTAACTGTGGCGGCTAATGCGGTTTCTACACCTTCTTCTCCAACTTTTTGAGCTATTCGTTTTGTACCGCTGGCGTAAAGACGGGCAGTGTACGAGCTATCTGGTGAAGCATTTTTACGCTCACGTAATATATTCTCCAGCTCATAGAGAAATCCCCACTGGCTTTGTGCAGGAGCAAAGCAACTTTCAGTGCCATTATGGCAAGTTGGTCCAATCGGGTTAGCTAAAATAAGTAAAGTATCATTATCACAGTCAGGATAAATATTGACTAATTTGAGAAAGTTGCCTGATGTTTCACCTTTTGTCCATAAACGTTGCTTAGTGCGAGAATAGAAAGTGACATTTCCACTTTTTAGTGTCATATCTAGCGCTTCTTTATTCATGTAGCCTAGCATTAATACATCACCTGAAATGGCATTTTGGATAATAACTGGCATGAGATTATCCACTTTTTCCCAATCTAATTGCGCTAATGTTTCACTATTCATTATATTCTTACCTTAACGTCATTTTCTGCAAGATATTGTTTTAATTCGTTAATGTTAATAATTTGTTTGTGAAAAACAGACGCTGCAAGTGCGCCATCAACATTGGCTAATTTAAAGGCATCAAGAAAGTGTGACATTTCGCCAGCACCACCAGAGGCAATAAGAGGTACATCTGCAACTTGGCGTACTTGAGCTAATTGTTTCAAGTCATAGCCTTGTCTTACACCATCTTGATTCATCATATTTAAAACAATTTCACCTGCGCCTAGCTTTTGAACTTCACGTACCCAATCAAGTGTTTTCCAGTGTGTTTGTTGAGTGCGTTTCTCATCACCTGTGAATTGATAAACTAGGTATTCACCTGTCTTTTCATCAAACCAAGTATCGATACCTACGACAACACATTGCACACCGTAGCGTTCTGCCAAGCGTGAAATCAATGTTGGATCTGAAAGCGCAGGGGAGTTGATCGAAATTTTATCTGCCCCAAAAGAGAGAATTTTTCCTGCATCTTCAACAGAACGAATGCCACCAGCAACACAAAATGGTATATCAATGACTTCAGCGACGCGTGACACCCAGCTTTTATCAACAACTCGACCATCAGAAGAGGCGGTAATATCATAAAATACAAGCTCGTCAGCGCCTTCTTTGGCATAACGTTCAGCAAGAGGGACAATATCTCCAATAATTTCATGATTACGAAATTGAACACCTTTAACGACTTGTCCATCACGAACATCAAGACAAGGAATTATGCGTTTTGCCAACATGATATCGCCTCTTTTAATGTAAATTTGCCTTCTAATAATGCTCGACCAACAATAATACCAGTGACGCCAGATGCTGGAAGTGCTGCGATATCTTGTAAATTACCAATACCACCAGAAGCTTGAAATAAAATGTCAGGAAAACGTTGGCTAATTTCTGTATACAATTCAACGTTAGAGCCTGCCAATGTGCCGTCACGAGAAATATCGGTACACAACACATGTTTTAATCCGACACTTTGATAAAGTTCGATGATCTCTTCGAGGGTATAAGGGGAATTTTCTTGCCAGCCACTCACTGCTACCCATTTTTTGCCTTGTTTATCAATACGAACATCAAGGGCTAACACAATGGCATCTGCACCATAACGTTCAAACCAAGTTTTCACCATTTCGGGCTGACTGATTGCAGTAGAGCCAATAACAACTCTGCTTGCCCCTGCATCGAGTAATGATTTCACATCATCTTCAGTGCGAATGCCACCACCCACTTGTACTGGTATATTCACACAAGCAACAAGCTCTTTTAACAGTGAAATTTGGCGGGCAGAAGGATCTTTTGCACCTGTTAGATCCACTAAATGAAGGAGTTTTGCACCGTCTTTTTCATATTGTTGATAGCGTGTCAGCGGATTATCATCGTAATCGCGTTGTTTTGCATAATCACCTTGATGAAGGCGAACGACTTTTCCGTCAATTAAATCTAATGCTGGAATGATCATAACGCGTTACATCTCCAAAAAATTCTTGATAAGTTGGGCTCCAGCTTTTCCTGAGCGCTCTGGGTGAAATTGCACACCATAAAAATTATCTTTTTGAATTGCGCTACTAAAACGAGAGCCGTATTCAGTTTCGGCAATGGTTGATTCATTTAACGCTAAACCATAGCTGTGAACAAAATAGAACCAAGCATCGTTATCAAGAGAACGAAAAAGGGGATGGGCAGGCTTTGCTAATACTTGATTCCAACCCATATGAGGTAATGGTAAACCAGCTGTATCTAACTTATCAATTGTGCCATCAACTAACCCTAATAAAGGGACACCTTTGCCTTCTTCGCTCAGAGAAGCCAATATTTGCATGCCTAAACAAATCCCTAAAACAGGCTGTGTTAATGCTTTAATTAAAGGAATTAATTCGCGTGCTTCCAGTTGTTCCATTGCTGCGCGAGCCGTTCCCACTCCAGGTAAAAAGAGTTTATCCGCAGATAGCACAACGTTTTTTTCATAGGAAATAATGGGATCATAACCGAGTCGCTTAACGGCATAAGCGACGGAGGCTAAATTGGCACAACCTGTATCGAGAATAACCACTTTCATCACAGAACACCTTTTGAGCTTGGTAAAGTATTACCTTCAACACGAATGGCTTGGCGTAATGTACGACCAAAGACTTTGAATAAGCTTTCTGCTTTGTGGTGATCGTTTTTGCCTTTCGATTTTAGGTGTAATGTGCAACCCATGGTGTAAGAGAGTGAACGGAAAAAGTGTTCTATCATCTCAGTACTTAGATCACCGACACGTTGATATTTAAATTCTGCTTTGTATTCAAGGTGTGGGCGACCTGAAATATCTAATGCACAGCTTGCAAGGCATTCATCCATCGGTAATGTAAAACCAAAACGAGCAATGCCGCGTTTATCACCCAATGCTTCACGCAGGGCTTCACCTAAAGCAAGACCCGTGTCTTCAACAGTGTGGTGATCGTCAATCACTAAGTCGCCTTGTACATTGATGTTCATACGAAAACCGCCGTGAGTGGCAATTTGATCAAGCATATGATCAAAGAAGCCAACACCAGTGCTGATTTGGCTGTCACCTTCACGATCAAGCCAAATATCAATAGCAATTTGCGTCTCTTTTGTCTTACGTTCAACGTGAGCGTAGCGATCTTTTTTGGTGAGTTGTTCTGTGATGACCGCCCAATTAAGCTCATTGGAATTATAAAGTAAGCCTTTGATACCCATATTTTCAGCTAACTGAATATCTGTTTGTCTATCGCCAATAACGTAGCTGTTATCTTTATCGAGTGCGCCATCAACTAAGTATTGTGTCACAAGCCCTGTTTCAGGTTTGCGACAAGGGCAGTTATCTTCAGGTTTATGAGGACAAATTAAAACATCATCAAAAGTTATTCCCTGTGATGACAAAATTTGCATCATCAAATTATGTGGAGGATCGAAATCCGCTTGAGGAAAACTTTCTGTACCTAATCCATCTTGATTAGTGATCATAATAAGCTTGTAACCTGCTTTTTGTAGCGCGGTCAGTGCGGGGATCACGCCATTTTCAAAGGCGAGTTTATCGAGTCTATCAACTTGATAATCTGTAGGTGGCTCGGTGATTAAAGTGCCATCACGGTCAATAAAAAGAATTTTTTGGCTCATGGTAAGCTCCCTCAGTTGCGATTTTTGTTGTTATCGTTTTATCTTTTATACGTTTGCAGTTTGAATATTTTTTATAGCATTGATCACGCTATCACATTCTTCGGTAGTACCGATAGAAATACGCAAGCAACCATTAAGCCCATATTGACGTTGTTGATCGCGTAAAATAATCCCTTGCTCCCATAAAGTACGGAAAACCTGATTAGCATCAGTGAATTTCACTAAAATATAGTTGGTTTCACTGTTATAAACCTGCTCGACATTCGGTAATTTTTTTAACGCTTCAGATAAGACCGTTCTGTTACGTGATATTTCAGCAACACGATTTTTCATCATATCAATACCTACCTCAGTTAATGCTTGTGCTGCAATATCGGCAACAGGTGTTGACAATGGATATGGGGCGATCACTTTTAGTAATAATTCAATGACTGGTGGATTGGCAAGCGTAAATCCACAGCGCAACCCTGCTAATGCAAATGCTTTCGATAAGGTGCGCAAAATGACTAAATTCGGATAATCTTCAAGCCATGAAACAATTGATGCTTGTGGACAAAATTCTATATAAGCTTCATCAACTGCAACTATAGCTTTGCCTTTAGCGAGTTCTAATACATCACGAATAAGTGAAGGGTTAACAATGTTTCCTGTTGGGTTATTGGGGCTACAAATATAGACCAGTTTTACATTATCAAGTTTTGATGCAATGGCTTTGACGTCGGGGCTCCAATCAGCAAGTGTAGGGACAACACGTTGTTCTATACCAAATGTTTCTGCACTTACGCTATACATGCCATAAGTGGGAGGACAATAAAGCACAGCATCTTTACCAGGTTCGCAAAACGCACGAATAAGTAGTTCAATGGCTTCATCTGCCCCACGACTGACTAAGACTTGATTTGGATTAACACCTGCATATGCAGCATAACGATTAATGACATTAACAGGCTGACACTCAGGATAACGGTTTAAATTTTTTTCATTAAAAGTAAATTCAGGTGCAACGGGGTATTCATTTGCATTTAACCAAACCGAACCATTTCCACCTAAACGTCTAGCAGATTGATAAGGAGTTAACTCACGTACATTTTTTCGGGCAAGTGAGGTGATATCAAATTCATTTTTCATTGTTATTTTTCCCCTGAGCCAAAGCATTAACACGAAGTGTGACCGCATTTTTGTGAGCGGTTAATTGTTCAGCTTGCGCTAGTATTTCAATAGTTTGTGCTAAATCAGATAAACCTTGTGCTGTGAGTTTTTGTACAGTCATGCGTTTCATAAAGTCAGCTAGACCTAAACTTGAGTAGGTTGAGGTATAACCATAAGTCGGTAGAACATGATTAGTGCCTGAAGCATAATCTCCCGCAGATTCAGGAGACCAAGCACCAAGAAAAACAGAACCGGCACTGGTAATGCTATCAACACGTGCATCAGCATCATTAGTTTGAATAATCAAGTGTTCAGGGCCATAGCTATTGCTGATTTCAATACATTGATCGAGATCGCGAGTAATAATGACTCGACTTTCAGCTAAAGCTTGTTTGGCAATTTCAGCTCGGCTTAATTGAGTAAGTTGTGTTTCCGTTTCAGCAATAACGGCTTTGGCTAATGTTTCATCTGGGGTTAATAATACGACTTGTGAATCAGGGCCATGCTCTGCTTGCGACAGTAAGTCAGCAGCAATGAATGCAGGATTTGCATCTGCATCAGCAATCACCAAAACTTCTGAAGGGCCTGCTGGCATATCAATAGCTGCACCTTGTAGCGATTGGCTGACTTGACGTTTGGCTTCAGTAACATAAGCATTACCGGGGCCAAAAATTTTATCTACTTTAGGGATAGATTCTGTACCAAACGCCATTGCTGCAATCGCCTGCGCGCCACCCACTTGGAATATTTCATCAATACCAATTTGTTGAGCAATATATAAAATTTCATCAGCAATAGGAGGGGGTGAGCAAAGAATAACTTTGCGACAACCTGCAATACGCGCTGGGATACCTAACATCATTACGGTTGAAAGTAATGGAGCCGAACCACCAGGAATATAAAGTCCTACAGCATCAATGGGTCTGCTTACTTGTTGACAAAATACACCAGGTTGAGTTTCCACGTTGATAGTGTTAGGAATTTGAGCTTCATGAAAACGACGAATATTATTCATCGCCTGTGCTATTGCTTGTTTTATTTCGTTATTTAGTCTTGTTGTGGCTTCATCAATTTGCGTTTTTGGCACCAATACACTTTCCGGCGCTGCCTTATCGAATTTTTGGCTAAGTGCTTTAAGCGCTTTATCCCCATCATTGCGTACCTGTGAAATGATGCTAGCAACTTGTTCTGTAATTGAACCGGATGCTGAAATAGCAGGGCGAGTTAATAGCACTTGTTGCTGTTCTTGCGTGCATTCATTCCAGTAAGTTAATGTATTAAAACCCGTTTTCATCATTTCACCTTATTCCATCATTTTTTCAATTGGTAAAACAAGAATTGAACTCGCACCTAATGCTTTTAGTTTTTCCATGGTTTCCCAGAATAGGGTTTCACTGCTGACCATGTGCATTGCAACGCGATTCTGGTCACCCGCAAGAGGCAGAATAGTAGGTCTTTCAGCACCAGGAAGTAACGCAATGACATCTTCGAGGCAATCACTTGGTGCGTGTAACATAATGTATTTTGATTCTCGAGCTTGGATGACACCTTGAATACGCGTCAGTAAACGGTCGATAAGGGCTTGTTTGTCGGTTTCCATTTCTCCGTCGCGTTGGATCAAACACGCTTTTGAACGGTAAATAACTTCAACTTCTTTCAGACCGTTAGCTTCTAATGTTGCACCAGTAGAAACTAAGTCACAGATAGAGTCAGCAAGACCTGCACGAGGAGCGACTTCAACAGAGCCATTTAATAGACATGATTTAAATTTGATGCCTTTTTGGTCTAAATAACGTTTTAGTAGATTGGGGTAAGAGGTGGCAATACGTGTATTATCTAGGCATTCAACACCTTGATAGTCGAAATCAACAGGAGTCGCAAGAGATAAACGGCAACCACCAAAATCGAGGCGTCGTAGCGTGAGATAGCTTGGGTTTTCGCCTTGTGCACGGCGTTTTAATAATTCTTCTTCTAATACGTTTTCACCAATAATCCCTAAATCAACCACGCCGTCCATCACTAGACCTGGAATATCGTCATCTCTTACACGTAAAATATCGATTGGCATATTTTCCGCATAAGCGATCAGACGTTGTTGGTTTAAGTTAATTTTGATGCCACAACGCGCTAAAAGGGCACGAGACTCATCACTTAAACGACCTGATTTTTGCATTGCAATTCTTAATCTTGTTTTGTCTAACATAATATTACCCTGTCCTTGTCTCAATTTTTTGTTTGAAAATTAGCTATAAAAAAACCCCGGAAGTTGCCTTCCGGGGTTTTTATTGTTTGTCTGCATTCAGACCACCGGAAGCGTTTCTTAAACGTCTTCCAGCACTCATCGCCTGAAAGACTAGTCAGGATGATGGTGATGATGGTGGTTTAGTTGAATGCTATACATAATTATTTTCCTAGCTAATTACACTATTTGTTATTTGATATGCCCGTTACTATTAATTTGTATTTAGTAACCAACATTCAGAATTTGTCTGCCTTTCAACCTACATGATTTGCAAAGTGAAAAGCAACCTATTTTTTAATAATAATTTAATTATTTTGTAACCTTTTGTTTTTAATGCTATTTTAATATTTCTCTTATTTACTTAATGTGGCAAGTGAGCGAGTATATAGGGGTATGCTAAAAATTAACGAAATATAAGTAGTATTTATATGTAATGGCGAAATGAAAATTTTATAGCATACTTTAACTAAGCCATTTAAGTAGGGGAGCAAAATGAAACGAATAACCATCGTTGGATTAGGTTGGTTAGGTTTACCACTTGCCGCTGCGTTGCGTGATGCAGGTTATCAAGTTAAAGGGACTAAAACCACCGAAGATGGCGTAGAAGCAGCAAGAATGAGTGGCGTTGATTGCTGTTTAGTGAATTTAACACCCGCAATTGAATGTGATAGAGATGATTTTGATTACTTAATGGAAACTGACGTACTGATCATCACGTTGCCACCAAGTGCCGCTGGTGGCGGTTATGATTATGTTGAAGCTATTCAAACGTTAGTGGATAGTGCAATGTCTCGCCATGTTACAAGAGTGATTTATATTAGTTCTACTTCTGTATATGGCAATCAAACAGGTAATATCACAGAAGAAATGGATATTCGGCCAGAAACACAATCGGCAAAAATGTTAGCTGAAGTTGAAAACTGGTTACATCGTTTACCGTTAACCACGGTTGATATTCTTCGATTGGCTGGGTTAGTTGGCCCCGGTCGTCATGCTGGACGTTTTTTATCAGGTAAAAAACAGGTAAAAGGCGCGCATCAGTGTGTCAATTTAGTCCATTTAGATGATGTAATTTTTGCGGTTGAACAACTGCTTGCACAAAATGAAGGTGGTCATTTATATAATTTATGTGCCCCAATTCATCCTAAAAAGAAAGATTTTTACTCAAGAGTATCCTCTCAGCTTGATCTTATTCCCCCAGAATTTGCAGATGAAGAGAAGCCGTTAATACGGGAGATTGACGGTCAGGAGATCTGTCGAGATCTTGGATTCCATTACCATTATCCAGATCCCGACAAAATGCCAATGAATTAACTTACAGGCAGTAACACGATATCACGGAAAAGAGATCTTTCACTTAATTGTGCAAACCATCGTTCAATATGTGGGAAGTGAGGTCGGTCTTTACAAACCTCGAGCCATGGATAAACCAGTGGTGCGATAGCGATATCAGCAAGAGAGATCTCATCTCCAGCAAAATAAGTTGTTTTTGCCAGTTGGTTATCTGCAATTTTTATCAGTTTGTTAAGCTTTTCTTTTAATGCTTCAACAAGCTCGGGGTTCTGTTGCTCTTTAGGTGTGCGAACAATCATTATCATCATTTGTTGAATGGGTGAAAATAGGCTGCCATTTGACCAATCCATCCATTTTTCTACATTTGCTCGTTGTTTAGGATCAATTGGATAGAGTGCGTTATTCTCATATTTTGAGCATAAATAACGAATAATGGTATTAGACTCCCATAACACAAAGTCATCATCTTGTAATGTTGGGATAGAAGCATTGGGATTCATTGCTAAATAATTTGCTTCATTGAGTCCGCCAAATGGGCCTCCAACATCAATTTGCTCATAAGGAACATTTAACTCCTTTAAGCACCAAAGAACTTTTTTAACGTTAGATGAGTTTTTTCTACCCCAGACTTTTAACATAAAGGTCTCCTAAACCACGATAAGTAATAAAATTTCCCTCTATAGGGCGCTAAACATGAATATAAGATAAATCTCTATATATCAATGTTGGCGTCTTATTCCAGAAAGCCATATAGTAGGAAAGCTTTAACAAATTGATATAAAAGGGTGATCGGTAATGAAAAAAAATATTCCATCTGTTCTGGGTAAGGTTACCGCGGGAATGGGTTTACTGCTAATTATTTCTAGTCCTTCATTTGCGGTAAATAATCCTGTACCTCCTCAAATAGAGGCAAAATCTTATGTATTAATGGATTACAATAGCGGAAAAATTTTGGCATCGGAGAAACCTGATGAGCGTTTAGATCCCGCAAGTCTGACCAAAATCATGAGTAGCTATGTGGTTGGACAAGCCATCAAAGAAGGGCGAATGTCGCCAGACGATATGGTGATTGTAGGGCGCAATGCGTGGGCAACAGGTAATCCGGTATTAAAAGGTTCATCATTGATGTTCTTGAAACCGGGTGATCAGGTCAAAGTCATTGATTTAAATCGTGGTATGGTCATTCAATCAGGTAATGATGCGAGTATCGCATTAGCTGAACATGTTGCGGGCAGTCAGGAAACCTTTGTGGATTTAATGAACTCCTATGCTAACAATCTGGGTTTAAAAAATACGCACTTTAAAACAGTCCATGGATTAGATTCTGACGGGCAATATACAACAGCACAAGATATGGCACTGTTAACAGCTGCTATGATCCGTGATGTTCCTTCAGAATACGAAATACATAAAGAAAAAGAATTTACATTCAACAATATTCGTCAGCCAAACCGCAATCGTTTATTGTGGAATAAGAATATGAATGTTGATGGTGTGAAAACAGGTCACACGAGTGGTGCTGGATATAATCTTGTATCTTCGGCAACTGAAGGTGATATGCGCTTAATTGCGGTTGTTTTAGGAACTCCATCAGATAAAATCCGTTTTGCTGAAAGTGAAAAATTATTAGGCTGGGGTTTTCGTTTTTTCGAAACGGTAACACCGGTTAAAGAAAACACACCACTAACAACGCAAAAAGTATGGTATGGCGATAAAGGTGAAGTGGCTTTAGGTGTCGCTAATGATGCTTCAATCACGATTCCTAAAGGTGAACTGAAAAATTTAAAAGCCTCGTTTACTTTAACTAATCCAGTATTAGAAGCGCCACTAACGCAAAATCAGGTTGTGGGTACAGTTAACTTCTTATTAAACGATGAAATCATTGAACAACGTCCTTTAGTGGTAAAAGAAGCGGTTGAAGAAGGTGGTTTCTTTAGTCGTATCTGGGATTTTGTGGTTAAAACAGTATCTGGCTGGTTTAACGCTATTTTTGGTTAATTTATCAATAATAGTTTTATCAATGCGTTACTGAGATTTCACCCATAAAGAAAGATTAGTTGTTGTTTTTAAAAAAAATCCGTAATTAAAATAATGATTACGGATTTTTTGTATTTAATGAGATAAAGAGATTGCACACTTTAGATGACTAGTCCTGATATAGGTTGACAACTTTTCAGGCATAAAACGCTCGATGTACTTCATCGGGCGTTTTATAGTTTAACGATAAGTGTGGCCGTTTTTCATTATAGAGTTGAATTGATTCTTCTACTAATTTTCTTGCTTGTTCCAGATTACTCGGTTTTATCAGTAGATACTCCATTTTTAATATTCCATTAATTCGTTCTGCTAAGGCATTTTGATAACAATCATACCCATCAGTCATAGAACATTGAATATTATGCTCTTTATGTATCTTCTGATATTCCGAAGAACAATACTGTATCCCTCGATCTGAATGATGGATTAACGAAGTTGTCGAAGTCCGTTTTTTTAACGCCTGAACCAACGATTTCTTCACTGAACTTGTTTTCATATTGTTATCTAAATGATATCCCACGATTTTTCGTGAATACGCATCCGTAATTAAACTTAAATAAGTATCACCTTCATGCGTCGATAAATAGGTAATATCTGCCACCCAAAGCTGTTCTGGTTGTGTGGGGATAAACCCTGACTTAATTAAATTTGGATGCCGATGAAAACGATGATGGCTTAAGGTTGTTCGATGATAAGCCCGTTTATTAGGCACCAGTAACTGATG
>NZ_JAABLX010000007.1:0-3312 GCF_009915245.1 Proteus sp. G2669
TTTATGTTCTCTTTACTGAAAACAGAGTGGTTTGCATGGACACACTACCCATTACGTTTTGATCGTAAAAATCAAATGGTTTACGCCTTTCGCACTGATGGTTCTATTATTTCAGTACCTTGGAAGAAAGTATTTTTCACCACGGGACTTGATTACGCTAAAAGTATGAAAAACGACTATTATATTAGTGGGCATGTTCTTGCTGATGATAATAAAACTATTGTTGATACCTTTTGCCTTCCTGCCTCCACCGGTAATTTTGAATTACTAAAATATCATTGGGAATTTATTCGACGTTATATGGAAGAAGGGCCTGAGAATATTATTCAACAAGTTGAATTTTGTTTACCGATAGCCAATAAAAAAGAAAGTTATGGATTCACGTTCTTTTATGTCAGCACGTTATTTAAAGGTATGTTGAAAATTTTAATGCCATTGATGTCTCCAATTATTTTTATTATTAGTATTCCTCGCTATATTGCAATCTTAACCAGTCGCCGTCCTATTTGGCCACAGGAAATAGAAGAGCAGTGCAAAATAGACCCTAATGATCCTTATATCTTAAATGAAAAAACGAATCCTAAAGATCTCTGGAAAGCATTTTATTAAAAGTCACTTTAAGGTATTAAATAATGAAAGGAATTATTCGCATCGGTGATAAGAATAGTAGCGGAGGCTATGTATTATCAGGATCATCTTCTATGATATTTAATGGTATTGGTGTTGCACGTTTAGGTGATGCTGTTTACTGCCCTAAAAAAGGGCATGATAATGTTGTAATAGCTCAAGGTCATCCCACATTTTTAGATGATGGTATTCCTGTTGCTTTCGATGGATATAAATGTAGCTGTGGTTGTACATTAATTTCTTCTCTTTCTAAAGCTAAAGTGAGTCAATAAACTTATGCCTGTTGATTTATCATCTTTACCACCAAAAGCAAAACGCCATTCACTGCCCTCCATAAAAACGTGGGGAAAGTTTTTTGTTTTTTTATTATGTTTTATTAATTTTATTAATTACTTTATCTTTCCTTTTCTTAATATAAAAAAGATATCAGTTTTACAAATATCTTTTTTAACCTTTTTAGTGTGGGTTGGCCTCTGTTTTTTCAGATATTTATTTTATATATTGCATCAATTTATAGCTGATGGGTGGGATAAAAAAAGAGAAGAAGATAGAGATAATCTGATTATCATTGGACAGAGATATATAACCTTATTAAGTCAAACAATGATATTACCTTATCTCGAAAATTGTAAAGATTTATCGACTCAAATAGTGGTTGGTAAATCATCGTTATTACCTTCATATCAATTAGATGGCAATGTTATTTATTGCTCTCAATTTTCTGATATTAAGGAGAATAATGTTACTAGAATAATAAATAGGTTAAATAAATTATTAATAGAACCATCATTAATATCTAAAATATATCAAATTTCTGATGATGCTAAATTTAATATAATAATATCATCTAACTATTCTAATTTTTCAGATGATGAAAAACTAGAGATTGATGAGATATTAGCTCAAAGAATAGAAAGAGCCTATGATGTTAGCTATACAGAAGAGGTAAAAATAGATTTAATTGATAATTGGTTAGATAGCCCTAAATTATTTGATTTTTTACTTGTAATTAATATTTATTCTTTTGATACTCCTATTAATTATCATAGTGAAGTAGCTACTGCACAATTATTTTCTTTTTCTAACTATCATCCAATTAAGGGGATAGCAAAAATTCATCGTCCAGAATTGGTTGAAAATAAAAATATTTTCGACCTATTTAATGAAAAAATTAATACTGTAGCGATATGGAGCGATCTTGATAAAAATAAATTAAAAGATATATGGCTAACAAATTTACAAGATAATCATGAGAATGAAATAAAAATAAAAATTTTATCATCAGATATTAGTCGTCACACTGTATTATACGATATTAATCGTAGTATCGGATATACACATAATGCATCTCCTTGGGTGAATGTTTATATCACTACAACTCAATTAATTAAAGAAAAATCTCCACAACTATTAATTGATAAAAAAATATTTTAATTGTTAATCCATTAAACTAAGCTTTCTTAAAGCTTATTAATATTATAGCGGAGCAAAGGCATGGATATGAGGTTTTTCTATTTTAGAAATATTTTAAAAAAAACATGGGTAATTATACTGCTACTGTTTATTGGTGTAATTTGTTTTTTATTTATCCTGCTATGCTCACTAAATGCCATTGACACAATAAAATATTCTATTCAAGAAAATATTTTTTTAAAAAAAACTTTAATTACAATGGTTATTGTATTTTTTAGTATTGCATTTTTATTTATAATTGCTCGATATATTGGGAAGTTTAACTATAGTAATGCTAGAGGGGAAAATAAAAATATCAAGTCACAGGTCCAGATGGATTATGCTAATACCAGCTTTATAAATAATATTATTGACTATAGTAAAAATTACTACAGCACTTTCTGGCGCAGAAAAATAACAATCCAACTCCTCATCGGCACCTCGACATCTATCGAAAAACTCACTCCTAATCTAACAGCGGACATCTGGCAAGAAAACAATGGGACGTTACTTATCTATGGTGGTGATATCCATCAAAGTATTGATGAAAATTTAATTCAAGATTTAAAACAACTGCGCCGACGTCGTCCGCTCGATGCGGTTATTTGGGTGTCAGAAAATAACTTATCGCAACAACCGCTGGGTCATTCCTTATTTAATTACTTAAATCCGACCAATACAGATACAGCGAGCCGCTATTTCCACCAGCTATTTCGTCAATTACGCTGGCAAGCCCCCATTTGGCTTTGGAATATCAGTAATAACGGTGAAATAACAACAAATGAAGCACCCACAGTCCTTTATTCAGCCCCTTTAAAAGCCACCTCTGAAATGCTTTCCAATGATTTAAAAACGCTTTTACCCGCATTAATGGAACAAGGCACACAAGCTGTCTTGCATAACCAAACACAAACTTACCTATTAGCATTAGCGCGTTTTCTTCAACATGAAGGATGTGAAAAACTCGCCAATACTTTGGCACCGCTTTTATCGGGTTATCGCTCGTTGCCGTTCGCTGGTGTGCTCTTTAGTACGGCTGTTAACAATAATGTGTCTGCAACTTCATCACAAAATAATCAATGGGTATCCAATTCCCATTGGAAAGCACTAATGGCAGCAAATTCACAATTACCCTATCAGTTAAAAGCATCACCTATAGGTCTAAACTCCAAACGTATTTTGCAATATACCGTTGCCACTGCCATGACACTGTGGGGGATTGGTATGGTGGTT
>NZ_JAABLX010000008.1:0-193124 GCF_009915245.1 Proteus sp. G2669
ATTAACCTAATACTTTAGCAACAACGCCCGCACCTACTGTACGGCCACCTTCACGGATAGCGAAACGTAAACCGTCGTCCATCGCGATTGGGTGAATCAGATCAACGATCATATTGATGTTGTCACCTGGCATTACCATTTCTACGCCTTCTGGTAATTCGATAGTACCAGTTACGTCAGTTGTACGGAAGTAGAACTGTGGACGGTAACCTTTGAAGAATGGAGTATGACGACCACCTTCATCTTTGCTCAGAATATAAACTTCTGATTCGAATTTAGTGTGTGGCTTGATTGAACCTGGTTTAGCCAGTACTTGTCCACGTTCGATTTCTTCACGTTTAGTACCACGCAGCAGAACACCTACGTTCTCACCTGCACGACCTTCGTCAAGTAATTTACGGAACATTTCAACGCCAGTACAAGTTGTTTTAACTGTTGGTTTGATACCAACGATTTCAACTTCTTCACCAACTTTAACAACACCACGCTCAACACGACCAGTTACTACTGTACCACGGCCTGAGATTGAGAATACGTCTTCGATTGGTAACAGGAATGGTTTGTCAATTGCACGCTCTGGTTCTGGGATGTATGAATCCAGTGCTTCTGCTAATTCAACAATTTTTGCTTCCCACTCAGCTTCGCCTTCCAGTGCTTTAAGCGCTGAACCACGGATTACTGGAGTGTCGTCACCTGGGAAATCGTATTGAGACAGAAGTTCACGAACTTCCATTTCTACTAATTCCAGTAACTCTTCATCATCTACCATGTCACATTTGTTCAGGAATACGATGATGTAAGGAACACCAACCTGACGACCTAACAGGATGTGCTCACGAGTTTGTGGCATTGGGCCATCAGTCGCAGCAACTACCAGGATAGCTCCGTCCATTTGCGCAGCACCAGTGATCATGTTTTTAACATAGTCGGCGTGACCTGGGCAGTCTACGTGTGCGTAGTGACGAGTTGGAGTATCGTATTCTACGTGTGAAGTAGAGATGGTGATACCACGAGCTTTTTCTTCTGGTGCGTTATCGATTTGATCGAATGCACGAGCAGCACCACCGTAAGTTTTAGCTAAAACTGTAGTGATTGCAGCAGTCAGAGTTGTTTTACCGTGGTCAACGTGGCCGATAGTACCAACGTTAACGTGCGGTTTGGAACGTTCAAATTTTTCTTTAGACACGACTATATTCCTTAATATCGCTCCCTCTTATTAGAGGGAGCGTAAACTAAATTGAACTCGAAAGGATCTTATTTCGCTTTACGAGCTTCGATAATAGCCTGAGCGACGTTGCTAGGCGCTTCGTTGTACTTCAAGAACTCCATAGAGTATGAAGCACGACCCTGAGTTTGTGAACGCAGGTCAGTTGCATAACCGAACATTTCAGCCAGTGGTACTTGAGCACGGATGATCTTACCGGTAGGCAGATCGTCCATACCTTCAACCATACCACGACGACGGTTTAAGTCACCGATAACGTCGCCCATGTAATCTTCTGGCGTTTCAATCTCAACTTTCATGACTGGCTCAAGCAGAATTGGCTTAGCTTTCATGAAGCCGTCTTTAAATGCCATTGATGCGGCAATTTTAAACGCGATTTCTGAGGAGTCAACATCATGGTAAGAACCGTAATGTAAACGAGCCTGAATATCCACAACAGGGTAACCTGCTAATGGACCAGATTTCAGCTGTTCTTGAATACCTTTATCAACAGCTGGGATGAATTCTTTAGGAATTACACCACCAACGATATCGTTGATAAATACGTAGTTCTCTTCACCACCTGCTGGTAATGGAGACAGGTCGATAACAACATGACCGTACTGACCACGACCACCAGATTGTTTCGCGTGCTTACCTTCGATATCAGTTACTGTATCACGAATAGTTTCACGGTAAGCAACCTGTGGTTTACCTACGTTCGCTTCAACTTTAAATTCACGACGCATACGGTCAACTAACACGTCTAAGTGCAGCTCACCCATACCAGCAATGATAGTTTGACCAGTTTCTTCGTCGCTTGATACGCGGAAAGATGGATCTTCCTGAGCCAGACGGTTCAGAGCGATACCCATTTTTTCTTGGTCAACTTTAGTCTTAGGTTCGATAGCAACAGAAATTACTGGCTCTGGGAATTCCATACGTTCTAAGATGATTGGTGCATCAATTGCACATAAAGTATCACCTGTAGTTACGTCTTTCAGACCGATAGCAGCAGCGATGTCGCCTGCACGAACTTCTTTAATTTCTTCACGCTTGTTAGCATGCATCTGAACAATACGGCCAAAACGTTCTTTTCTGTCTTTAACCGGGTTCAGAACTGTGTCACCTGAGTTTACAACACCAGAGTACACACGGAAGAATGTTAAGTTACCAACAAATGGGTCAGTTGCGATTTTGAATGCCAGTGCAGAGAATGGCTCTTCGTCGCTTGAATGACGTTCTGCTGGAGTATCTTTACCATCTGGTAACATACCGTTGATAGCAGGGACATCTGTTGGCGCTGGCAGGTATTCAATTACCGCATCCAGCATTGCCTGAACACCTTTGTTCTTAAATGCAGAACCACAGGTAACCAGGATAATTTCGTTATCTAGAACGCGTTTACGCAGAGCAGCTTTGATTTCTGCTTCTGTCAGCTCTTCACCGCCCAGATATTTGTCCATCAGTTCTTCTGATGCTTCAGCAGCTGATTCGACTAGGTTGTTGTGCCATTCTTCAGCTAAATCTTGCAGATTTGCAGGAATGTCTTCGTATTCGAAAGTAACACCTTGGTCTTCTTCATTCCAACGGATTGATTTCATTTTAATTAAATCAACAACACCGGTGAAATGTTCTTCAGCGCCTACTGGAATTTGCAGTGGAACTGGGTTTGCTGCCAGACGTGTTTTGATTTGTTCAACAACACGCAGGAAGTTTGCACCCATACGGTCCATTTTGTTAACGAACGCGATACGTGGTACATGATATTTGTTAGCCTGGCGCCATACTGTTTCTGACTGAGGCTGAACACCACCAACTGCACAGTAAACCATAACCGCGCCATCAAGAACACGCATAGAACGTTCTACTTCGATTGTGAAGTCAACGTGTCCTGGGGTGTCGATGATGTTTACACGGTGAGGCTCAAACTGTTTAGCCATACCAGACCAGAATGCAGTAGTTGCTGCGGATGTGATAGTAATACCACGTTCCTGCTCCTGCTCCATCCAGTCCATTGTTGCTGAACCTTCGTGAGTTTCACCAATTTTATGGTTTACACCGGTATAAAACAGAATACGTTCACTTGTAGTGGTTTTACCGGCATCGATGTGCGCACTGATACCGATATTACGGTAACGTGCTATGGGGGTTTGACGAGCCATTTTTTCCTCTCTCGTGGGCGTTCAATTCAGGTAAAGGACAGCAGAGCTGTCCTGAAAAGAGTTGCGACAACTACTTCGTGGATTACCAACGGTAGTGTGCGAACGCCTTGTTTGCATCTGCCATACGGTGAACGTCTTCACGTTTCTTAACAGCAGCGCCTTTGTTTTCAGCCGCATCAGATAATTCATTTGCCAGGCGAAGAGCCATGGATTTATCACCGCGTTTACGAGCAGCTTCAACAATCCAACGCATTGCTAATGCATTACGACGAACTGGACGTACTTCAACTGGAACTTGGTAAGTTGAACCACCAACACGGCGGGATTTAACTTCCACAGTAGGACGTACGTTATCTAATGCGATTTCGAACGCTTCCAGTTCAGTTTTGCCTGAACGCTGAGCCAGGGTCTCAAGCGCATTATATACGATAGATTCTGCAGTAGATTTTTTACCGTCTACCATCAGAATGTTTACAAATTTGGCCAGCAGTTCTGATCCGAACTTAGGATCTGGCAGAATTTTACGTTGACCAATTACACGACGACGTGGCATGGAAATACTCCGTTTAAATTCAGGGTTGTCCAAAACTCAATGAGTTTATTTTGACATTAATAGTGAAAAAATGTTTGGCCTTACTTAACGGAGAACCATTAAGCCTTTGGCTTCTTCACACCGTACTTAGAACGAGCTTGTTTACGGTCTTTAACACCGGAACAGTCCAGCGCGCCGCGAACAGTGTGGTAACGCACACCTGGTAAGTCTTTAACACGACCACCACGGATTAAGATTACGGAGTGCTCCTGCAAGTTGTGGCCTTCACCACCGATGTAGGAAGAAACTTCGAAACCGTTAGTCAAACGCACACGACATACTTTACGCAGTGCTGAGTTTGGCTTTTTTGGAGTGGTAGTATATACACGAGTACATACGCCACGTTTTTGCGGGCAAGCTTCCAGAGCTGGAACGTTGCTTTTAACAACTTTCGAGCTACGAGATTTGCGCACCAGCTGGTTAATAGTTGCCATTTAAAAAAAGCTCCTGGTTTTTGCTTCGTAAACACGGATTTGAACTCTGTCTTGTCAACAAGACAAAACATGAGGACGCAGAATTTTATTGCTGACGGGCTCATGTGTCAAGAATTATACAGCAATTCTACGCTCCCCAATGAATTTGTTGGGGGTGTTTTACCGTTAAATCGACAAAATCACCATAACTGATGAGTTTAATATGATGAGATACTTGATCTTTTAAGCCTCTAGCTAAAACATCATCAATTAATGCGTAAACTGAAATTTGCTGTTGAAGACAATATTTTAATAAAGGATTGTCCTCAAGAACTGCCAGCACACCATCTTGTATTAACAAAACATCATCTTCTTTTGTCAATAAAGATAAAAAAGCCTCTAAATCACTTTGATAAATAGAGACGGAATAAGTATACAACATAACCGTTCAACCTTCCTGCCTAACTTCTGTATTAAAAGCGTAATACCACATCATATTCACTCAATTTTTGAGCGATATCTTGATGTGATATCACTTGTGCATCCAACACAAAAGAAGTTTGAGAGGATAATCCACGATGAGCCACGTCTTGGTGTGATATATAGACATTTGTCACATCATACAAGGGGAGCACTTTAAAAGTTGCCGCATGATGGCGTGATAACACCCCCTCAGGCTGTTGATTTTCAACTAATTGAAACACACCATCTGAGATAAAAAAAACACCAATATCTTCTGTTAACGCAGAGGTTGCGAGTAAAGCGTCCAAACCTTCTCGTCCAGCACTATTACCGTGCGGTGCCTGTGTAAAAAGAAATGCGATTGAATTCATTTTTTTCATTAAAATTGCACCACACGCGAACAAGTCAACATCGCTTGAGCAAGCGAACCCAACCCACTGAGTTCAAATTCCGTTGCCATATTATGATTATCAATTCCCTGCTCTTTTGCCTGATCCTCATCAATAATTCCTCGACGTAGCGCAGCTGCAACACAAACATGTAAAGGAATTTGGTATTTTTTCGCCAATGCTATCCACGCTTTGGGAAGATCGAATTCATCATTTGCGGGTGACACCAATTTATTAGCATTTACCACCCCTTCCCGATAAAAGAAAATTTGCGTGATTTGATGCCCTTTTTCAAGAAGGGCATTGGCGAATAAATAGGCACTTGAAGATTGTTCAGTGCCATAATGAGGCCCTGTTACCACTAAACAATATGTCAAAGAGCTCATAATGTTGCCTTACTCGCCATTTTTAAACTGGCGAATATAGAGATAAACAGTATGTTTTGAGATATTCAGTCGATCAGCAACTTGGTTAATAGCGTCTTTGATATCAAAAATACCTTTTTCATAAAGACTTAACACCACTTGTTTATTTTTTGCGTTGTTGGCTACTTCACGATCATTATTCACTTCTTCAATGGTGAACTCTAATGTTTGAGCCACTAAATCATCAACAGATGAGGCAAAGTTAACATCGGATGCAACTTCATGCGTTTCTTCAGGAATAAAGGTTTTGATTATTTCAGAGAATGGAACATCAAGGTTCATATTAATACACAATAAACCGATGACTCGACGTTCACGATTACGAATCGCAATCGTAATCGATTTCATCAATGCACCACTTTTCGCTCTAGTAAAATAAGCCTTTGAAAAACTTGAATCTTCATCTGTGATATCATGTAACATTTGTAATGCCAAATCGGTAATTGGAGAACCAATCTTACGACCAGTATGTTCTCCATTCGCGATTTTAACCGCTGAACATTTCAAATCTTCCAGAGAGTGCAATACGATTTCGCAATGGTTGCCGATGAGCATAGCCAAACCATCCACGGCTGCTTCATAGGACTTCAATATTTCGTGATCAGTTTGAGTAAAAGGTCGGCTATCTAGTTTTTCAAACTCGCTGCTGTCACCATTAAATAACGGGCTAGACATTTGATTATATAATCCTTAAAGGCTTTAATTATGATAATGACTTGAGGTTCTATTTTTTATAACGATTCGTCACTGCGAATCAATTTAATATTAAAAAATTTTAAATATAAAAACTGAATTAGGGCACAATTCTGACGTTAGATCGTCAAAAGATCTACGTCAAGTGCCTTAGAATAAGAGCTTTGTCATAGGTCACAGCTTTTTTCGTTTTTCTTTATCTTTTTGTATCAACGCCCTCTATATTTTTGAAAATTCCATTTTTAAACAGGGGTCTGGATAAAGATTGACACTATTGGATAGATTACCTATATTCCAAGTTATTGTTATTTTAACGAGTGATTAATCCCATGAATACACTGATGATATGCCAATGTCAGCAAACTTCATCAATAATGGGGCTAATTTCTGTTGCTTCTATGCCTATTGAAACTCTCTCTCCACCACCTCCACCTGTGAAAGTGGTTGTAGTCAATACAACGGTTATTGTTGCAACTTACATCGCTTGATCTATTTAATCGGCTTAATCGCGTATTTAACCAACAGACTAGATTGATGTGTTATTTACGTTTATTTATTGATGTTTTATCAATCGCCAACCATGACTAAAAATAATCAAGCTATCTTACTGCTCATTTTACAGGTGTATCATCATGTATTTACGTCAATATTGGGCGAAATTCGGCCCAACGACATTATTTGTTTTATTATGGAGTAGCGGTGCTATCTTTTCTCGCTGGGGATTAGATAATGGTAGCTCATTTGCTATTTTGACTTGGCGTTTTATTATCGCTTTGGCATTTCTTTCTTTTTTGTGTATTCAGCGCCATCGCTTTTTGCCACCGAAAGGAAGTCGCTTAAAAACAGCGTGGGTGGGTTTATTAATTATTGGTGGTTATTCTATTTGTTATCTTTTAGCACTCGCTAATAGCATTACACCAGGAATGTTGGCCACAATTATGGGTGTTCAGCCGATTATCACATTATGGATAATAGAACGTAATTTTACAGCAACACGACTATTAGGGCTTTTAATCGCTTTGGCTGGATTAGTGTTAGTGGTTGCCCAAAGTTTATTTAATACAGCCCTCTCATTGACAGGGATGATTTATGCGTTAGTTGCACTGCTTTGTATGAGCTTTGGTGCGATTTCACAAAAAAAATTACAATTAGCACCAATGGATGCTTTGCCTCTGCAATATGTTGTTAGTCTGGTACTGTGTTTGTTATTTGTGCCATTTCAACCTTTTGATGCTTCATTCGATATTGGCTTTATCATTCCTGTTCTTTGGTTGGCTATTATCATTTCTGTTGTCGCTCAGTTACTGTTATATCGCTTACTCACAACGGGTAATTTAGTTAACGTGACTAGCTTATTTTATTTAGTACCGGGAGTGACAGCATTAATGGATTACATCTTCTTGGGTAATAAAATGTCTTTACTCAGCTTAGCTGGGATGGGCGCAATCATTGTGGGCTTGCTATTTGTCTTTAAAAAACCAAAAGCTATTCTTGTTGAAGAACAGGTAGATTAATATTATCCATTCGTAAGCTATGTATATTAATGAACTTCTTAATAGAAATAAAAATGCTGACATCAATGTCAGCATTTTTTCTTTCGTGATAAGTGAATTACTTATCGCTTTCAACACTCAGTAATTCAACTTCAAATACTAATGTTGAGTTCGCTGGAATACCACTTGTTGCGCGTTGGCCATAGCCTAATTCTGGTGGAATAACTAACTTGATTTTACCGCCTTCTTTGATGTATTTCATGCCTTCAGTCCAGCCTGGAATAACACTTTTTAGGCTAATTGTCAGAGGCTCATTACGATCATAAGAGCTATCAAATTGTTTGCCATCAATTAACATACCTTTGTAGTGTACAGTAACGCGATCAGCATCTGTTGGTGTTTTACCTTTACCAGGGTTTTCAACTAAATACAGTAAACCTGATTTTGTTTTAACTACACCTTTTTCAGCAGCAAATTCTGTACGGAATTTATCACCTGCTGTTTTATTTTCTGTTGCTTCTTTTTCCATTTTCGCTGTAGCAGCTGTACGAACTTGATCTTCAAAAGCCGCTAAGGTTAATTCAATCTCAGCATCTGATAATTTTGATTTACTGTTAAATGCATCCTGAACACCTGCCAGCAGTTGTTTAGAATCTAAAGTAATACCAATATTTTTTTGCTCTTGTAATGCAGCTTCCATGTAGCGACCCATCGACGCGCCTAACGCATAGGCATTTTGCTCATTTTGAGTTTTAAATGCGCTATTTAATGTTGGCACTTTAGCAGTTTCTTCAGCGAATGCTTGAGGTGCGCTGAATGCGAAAGCTAAACTTGTTGCCAGCAACGTCGTTTTTAATAAAGATTTCATCCCATTCTCCAGTATATGTTAGTGAGTCGCTACGTTTTACAAACGAAGATCATAGATCTTCACTGAAACGTTTTGCATCACATCTTGCTGTCATTGCGGTATGAACTCGCCATACTTCAAGTTATATATGCGTCTAATGACCCATTCACTTGTCACTTAGCTGCACCTCGAAATATTTAGAGTAAGATCTATCCGCAGGTAGCAATTTTATATGAATTTAAAAAATTTGCCGACACTCTTAACAGTTAATGTTAGGATTTTTGTCAGCACAGAGTGTTATCACATTAACAAAATAGTCTTTTATCTCAAACCAGATTTATGTCTTCCTGTGTATATATCAGTAAATAAGATTAAATTTCACGATTTCGTTAGTCTCATTCGTCGTAATTCGACATTTTAAAGGAGGAAAAACACAATGGATATTAAGGAAGTAGAGCAATTGCTCATACAATTAGAAAGCAAAGTTGCTTTCCAAGATGCGACTATTGAAGAGTTAAATCAGGTGGTCACACAGCAACAAATTGAAATTAGTCGTTTTAAAGAAGCATTAAAAATTGTCACTGAACGCTTAAAAACATCTCAATCCTCAATACTTGCAAGACCTGAAGATGAAACACCGCCCCCACACTATTAAGTGATAATTTTCTTTTTAGCGTAATCAGAAAAAACAAAAAAGGAGCGCTTAAACGCTCCTTTTGATCTTTCTAAAGAAAGATTAGTGTTGGCAACCGCAACCGCCATGACCGTGGCCGTGACCACCGTGACCATGACCTTCGCCACCACAGCATCCACCTTCTTCACCGTGAGAATGGCCATGACCATGACCACCGCCACAGCATCCGCCTTCTTCACCGTGACCGTGGCCACCACAACATTCGTGCTCTTCTTCTTCACCGTGTACGTGACCGTGAGCTAATTCTTCTTCAGTCGCTTCACGAATTGCAACGATTTCAACATGAAATTTCAGGTTTTGGCCTGCTAACATGTGGTTACCATCAACGATAACTTCGTCACCTTCAATACCTGTAATTTCTACTGGTACTGGACCTTGATCGGTATCAGCAAGAAAACGCATGCCAACTTCTAACTCATCAACACCAACAAAAACATCTTTTGGTACGCGTTGAACTAAATTTTCATCGTATTGGCCATAAGCATCATCAGAAGCCACTTCTACGTCGAATTTCTCACCGACTTCGCGACCTGTTAATGCATTTTCTAAACCACTGATTAAAGAACCACGGCCATGCAGATAGTCTAACGGCGCGCTCACCGTGGACTCATCAACTAAAACACCGTCTTCTGATCTTACTTGATAAGCCAGACTAACTACCAAGTCGTTTGCTACTTTCATGACATCTCCTACATACCCGTGGGCAAAATTTTCCCGATTGTAACGAAAAATAAATCTTCTGTATCGGGTTATATCAAAAAAACCTACAATTATTGTGGTGTAAAGATCCCGATGACCTGTTCATTTTCACGAACAAGTGAATTAACTTCATCCTCTGTTTGCCGTTGCTGATGGCCACATTGAGCACATTCCACAATATCAACTTTATCTTCGCGCCACATTTTGAGTGTGTCTTGAGCTTGACAGTGTGGACACACAGCACCAGCGATAAAGCGTTTACGGGTTGCAGACATGGGGTCAGTTCTCCTGTTTATCAATAGATCTTTTTTCTTTACTTATTTGAGGAATATCCTCTGTTAAAGATTCATCCCAAATATCCGGTTGGTGATGTTCTTGACGAATTTCTTCACTAAAAAGTTCTTCAAGCTCTCGCCTTGCTTCTTTTACACGAGAAACATTGGAAACTTCTTCAGGTGATTCATCCATCAGCTTTCTAAGCAATTGCATATCCAAACGACGAAAATGCTGTTGTGCTCGATAAGCTTGATGAGGATGCATACCTAATTCAATTAATGTCTTACGCCCTAGTTCTAAAGCACTAGAAAATGTTTCTCTGCTAAAATCTGTTACACCTGCTTTAAGTAATTCATGAGCCTCAACACGCCCTCTTGCTCTGGAAATAATATGCAAATTAGGGAAGTGTCGCTGACAGAGGTGAACAATTTCCATCGTCGCTTCAGGTTCATTACTAGTGATTACAATCGTTTTTGCGTGTTCCGCACCCGCCGCTCGTAATAAATTGAGATCAGTAGCATCACCATAATAAACTTTATAACCATATTTACGCATGGTGTTTAAACTTCCCACATCATGCTCTAAGACAGTGACGTTAATCTTGTTAGCCATCAATAAGCGCCCTACAACCTGTCCCATTCGACCAAAACCAACAAGAATGACTTCTGGATGATTGTTTTCAACAAAAGGCTGTTCATCTGTTTTAGGCTCATTATAACGGCGAGATAATACAGCGTCTGTCATTTGCATCACAAGTGGCGTTGTCATCATAGAAAGCGTGACAACCACCAGCAATAATGCCATTTGCTGACTATCTAATACGCCCATTGCCATTGATGTTGAAAAAACAACAAACGCAAACTCACCACCTTGACTTAATACTGATGAAAACTGTAAACGTGTAGAAAAGCGTAATCCAGCTAACCATGCAATACCATAAAGTATCAGTGCTTTAACAATGACTAGAATAAGCACACCCAGTAAAACCTCAGGTAAATAGCGCCATAAGATGCCTATATCTAAAGACATACCGACAGAAATAAAAAAGAGGCCCAGTAACAAGCCCTTAAAAGGCTCAATGGAAATTTCTAATTCATGCCGATATTCTGTATCAGCTAATAATACGCCCGCAATAAAGGTTCCCATTGCCATTGAAAAACCGAGTGTTTCCATAAAAATAGCCGCACCTAGCACCACTAATAACGCGGCAGCAGTAAAGACTTCTCTTACACCCGATTTGACAACTAAACGAAACAGAGGACGTAATAAATAACGCCCACAAACCAATAACGCAGCAAAAGAGGCAACTTTTAATCCAATACGATACCAATCACTGCTAGCCGTTTCCCCTGCAAGTAGCGGAATAACGGCGAGAATAGGGATCACTGCCATATCTTGGAATAACAGAACTGCAAAACCTAACTGCCCGCCTTCATTATGATTCATCCCTTTTTCACTCATAAGCTGTAATGCCATAGCCGTTGAAGACATCGCAATACCTAATCCGCCAATAACGGCGGCCTGCCATGAAAAAGAGGTTAAAACGAGAATAAGTCCTGAGAAAATAGAAGCAGTAAAAACCACCTGCATTGAACCGACACCAAAAATAGCGCGTCTTAATTCCCACAACTTGGCTGGATTTAGCTCCAATCCAATAATAAACATCAAAAAGACCACACCAAGTTCAGCAAAATGTAAGATGTAATCGACATCTTTAAACAGCCCTAACCCCCAAGGCCCAATGGCAATACCCGCAATTAAGTAACCCAGTACGGCACCAATTTTAAGGCGTTGTGCAATCGGCACCATGATCACCGCAGCACAAAGGAAAAAGAGAACCGCTTTAATCATCCAGTTATCTTCCATTAGACATGCTCCCCTTCAAGTGGTGCACTTAACCAATGTCGATAAGCTTCTCCAATATGTGTCAATGTCGTTTTAGACTGTTGCCTTGCTGAATACACAATCATGGGTGATAACCAACGCATACCACACATTTCTGCCATTAATTCAAAAGGACGTAATAATTCTGTGAGTGTGTAGTGATTTTTTCCATTATGTTGGTAAGCATATTCAGGTTCACCTGTGGTCACAACACAGCGGAATGCTTTCCCTTTTAAATGTGACCGTCCACTTTCATTTGCAAAAGGACGTGTTAGTATCCTGTCTTGCCACTCTTTTAATAACGCTGGGCAACTATATGTTTGTAATGGAAATTGAAAAATGATCACTTGATGTTTGCACAACAAAGATTGCTCATGGTGTATATCAATAAAAAAATCAGGATAAGTAGCATATAAATCATGAATAGTTATATTCTCTAGATCCCTCACCGCCTTGATTAATGCTTTATTAGCAATGGATTGGCGCGGCTCGGGATGAACATACACCAGTAATACATTTGATGCGTTTGACATCATTCCTCCTTACAAAACGTGTCAGAAACCATTTTTTCCGTTACCATGCACGCATTGTGACCAACTGTTACGAACAACTTACTCTATATATTAATTTACATACTCTTAATAGACGATATTTATGATTGTTTTTTCTTCTTTGCAAATTCGCCGTGGCGTCAGAGTGTTACTGGATAATGCCAGTGCAACCATTAATCCAGGGCAAAAAATTGGTCTAGTCGGCAAAAATGGTTGTGGTAAAACCACATTGCTTTCTTTATTAAAAGGTGAGCTTCAAGCGGAAGCGGGGAATGTCACCTTTCCCAGTACTTGGGCTATGGCGTGGGTTAACCAAGAAACACCTGCACTTGATGTACCAGCAATTGATTATGTTATTGATGGTGATAGAGAATATCGCCAGTTAGAACAACGATTACAAAAAGCCAACGAGATAAATGATGGTCACGCAATTGCACTTATTCACGGGCAATTAGATGCAATTAATGCATGGACAATTCAATCTCGTGCGGCAACCTTACTAAATGGCCTTGGTTTTAGCCAACAACAACTAAACGAGCCTGTAAAATCATTCTCAGGTGGTTGGAGAATGCGTTTAAACTTGGCACAAGCGCTAATTTGTCGCTCTGATTTACTATTACTCGATGAGCCTACCAACCACTTAGATTTAGATGCTGTTATTTGGCTTGAAAAATGGCTAAAAAGCTATACTGGCACCTTAATTTTGATTTCCCATGACCGTGATTTCCTTGATCCGATCGTGGATAAAATCTTGCATATCGAACAAGAAAAAATCTTCGAATATTCAGGTAACTACTCTTCGTTTGAAATGCAACGAGCAACAAAACTCGCTCAGCAACAAGCCTTGTTTGAAAACCAACAATCAAAAATTGCACACTTACAAAGTTTTATCGATAGATTTAAAGCGAAAGCCACTAAAGCAAAACAAGCACAAAGCCGCGTGAAAATGCTTGAGCGAATGGAGCGCGTTGCTCCAGCTCATTCTGATAACCCATTCCAATTTAGTTTCCGCCAACCAGAGAGTTTGCCTAATCCACTGCTATCGATGGAAAAAGTCAGTGCTGGTTATGGCGAAAAAATTATTCTTAATGATATTAAGCTAAATTTAATCCCTGGATCACGTATTGGGTTATTAGGACGAAATGGTGCAGGTAAATCAACTCTAATCAAATTACTTGCAGGAGAGCTTGAGCCATTACAAGGAAAAATGTCTCTCTCAAAAGGCATCAAATTGGGTTACTTTGCACAGCATCAATTAGAGTTTCTACGCTCCGATGAGTCTGCACTACAACATCTAACGCGCTTGGCTCCTAAAGAGACTGAACAAAAATTACGTGACTATCTTGGAGGTTTTGGCTTTCATGGCGATAAGGTGACTGATGCGTGTGGTCAATTTTCTGGCGGTGAAAAAGCTCGTTTAGTGTTATCTCTTTTAGTCTGGCAACGCCCTAATTTGCTGTTAATGGATGAACCAACTAACCACCTCGATTTAGATATGCGTCAAGCGTTGACTCAAGCGTTAATTAGCTTTGAAGGGGCAATTGTTGTGGTATCGCATGATAGGCATTTATTGCGTTCAACCACTGACGACCTCTATCTTGTTCACGATGGTCAAGTTGAGCCTTTTGATGGCGATCTGGATGATTATCAACAATGGTTAGTTGATCAAAACCGCCAAGAAACACAGGCCAATAAAAATCAGCAAGACAAAGATAATACCACGACAACAAATTTAAGTGCGCAAGACAAAAAAGAACAAAAACGTAAAGAAGCAGAGTTTAGACAGCAAACTCAACCGCTACGTAAAAAACTGACTACCTTAGAAAGTAAAATGGATAAACTCAGCCAAGAGCTTACTCTCATTGAAACAGCACTCTCTGACAGTGGCATTTACGATATCAGCCGTAAAAATGAGCTTTCAGATTGTTTAAGCCGACAAGGTATCGCAAAGTCAGCACTTGAAGAAGTTGAAATGGAATGGATGGAATTACAAGAAACATTGGAAGAGATGACAAATACATTTGACTCTCAGTAATAACCTATCATTCATTAAAAAAGGAACTGTTTTAAGTGAAATAGTTTCTTTATTTTTATCCCATCATTCATTCTTAAAATTTATACAATTCATTTTACTTAGAGGATTTATATCATTTTACAGTAGCACTATTTACACAAAATATAATCTCTCCCTATCTGACAATATCCCAGTAAAAATAACAGTCTAACGTTTATTTTCTGACTATTCATATAAAGTAAGAGAAATAAATCCTTTCGCACTAAAGTTTCTAACATTCCAGCCGAATTAATCATTCTGCTAAGTGGACCTCCCACTTATCGACGAAAAGGCAAAGCTAATAGGTAGGGTTATGTTAAAACGAATTAAAATCTCTCAAGGTTTAATGTGTGTCCTGACTCTGTTTTGTATTATTCAGATCATTTCTGGAGTACAAAGCATTCACGATGCCTACCAGACTCAAAATAAACTCAAGCAAATCTCATACAGTTTCGACCAACTACGTACAATGGATAATACTTATGCGGAGTTGAATACATTACGTACAGATATTATTGCGCAAGCATTTAGCTATATATCAAACCCTCAAGCAGAAGATGCAAACATCACCGCATTTATGCAAACCATGCCAGCACGTAAAGCACAAGTTGATGCTTTGATGAATGAGTATGTTGAGCTATCTGCTCAAACAGGTTTCGATCAGCAACGTATGGCTCAGATCAAACAGCTTTATCAAAAAAGCCGAGCTGATCTTGATTTATTGGCACAATATTTAAGTGAGCGAAATACTAATGCTGTTCGATTGATCTTAAAAAGCCCAGCGAATACTAACTTTACTAACTCACTGTATGAAGCCACAGACTTTATTACAGATGAAGTGGTTAATCCCTCAGTGACCGAAGCGGAAAAGAACTACTACAGTATGCTGTGGATAGCGTCTACCTTTATGGGTATTTTCCTTATTTTCACCACGCTAGTGCTTATTTGGATACGTAAATACATCATTGCTCGTATTAATCAAATGATCACCTATCAAGAAACAATTGCTAAAGGTGATTTAGTCAGTCGTGTAGACAGTGACATTTCAGGTAATACTGAAATAGACCAGCTAATGCTGGGATTACAGCAAATGCGCGCACAATTAAAAGAGATGGTAAGCTCTATCCGAAATAGTAGTGCAGCTATTTATACAGGTGTACAAGAGATTGCTGCAGGCAATAATGACTTATCAAGCCGAACTGAAGAACAAGCTAGCGCACTAGAAGAAACAGCATCCAGTATGGAGCAAATGACCGCAACCATTCGCAATAACACAGAGAGCGCTCGTGAAGTCACAGAGTTGGTGATGAGTACTGCAGATATTGCCGTTCAAGGTGGCGAACACAGTAATAAGATGGTTATGACAATGACAGATATTGCCGACCGTTCACAAAAGATTGGTGAAATTACGGCTGTTATTGATGATATTGCATTCCAAACAAATATCTTAGCCCTTAACGCAGCCGTTGAAGCAGCAAGAGCTGGCGAGCAAGGTCGAGGATTTTCTGTGGTAGCAAGTGAAGTGCGCAACTTGGCACAACGAAGTGCAGAAGCTGCTAAAGAAATCAAAGAGCTTATTGAATCCACAATTTTACGAGTAAGACAAGGTAATGATCTTGTTGAACAAGTCAGTTTATCAATGGGTGAAATTGTAACATCCGTTAATCACGTTTCGGGTTCAATGAAAGAAATTCTATCTGCATCAGAAGAACAAACTCGTGGTATTGCACAAATTAGCCTTGCTGTTAATGAGATGGATAAAGCAACTCAACAAAATGCGGCTATGGTTGAACAATCAACTGCGGCTTCTGCCACATTAAGTGAACAAGCCAGCATGTTAGATATCATCGTCAATACATTTAAAGTAGAACATGAAAAACCATCCCCAACGAAACTGCCTACATTCTCAGCAAAATCGCCAGAAAAAGAAGCGATTAAAACACCGACAATAAAGGCAAACCACCATGGCACCGATGATAATTGGGAAAGTTTTTAAGTTGGCCTCTTATACAAAAGAAAGTAATCGCTCGGTATAATAAGTAGTCAATTACATATAACAAAACCTCTACCTACCATACTCCCAGTTAATTTCTGGGAGTATTTCAATTCCCCCCACACATAAACATAAAAAACGATCATTTTTCATACGAAAAAAGAGCGATTTTTAAGAAATAATAAGAGCATTTTCGAAATCAATACGTTTATTTCACTTATCATAAGACAAATCGATAAATAAAGAAAAACATTGCTCATTATTGCTCTCTTATTCAGCAAAATCATTATAAAGTCTTATTATTCTATTAATTAACATAAAAAATAAGTAAGATAATATACTTACAGTATTTTATATATATCATTAGAATATTTTAGCTATTAGCTGATAAACAAAGCTAAAAAAAGAAATATAAGTCGTCTTTACTATTAAATAGAGTAGAAACAATAAAGTTTTTAAATATTAAGCCGAATAAGTTTAATTGATAAATAGTTATCGCTCCTTGCTGTGTGTCCTACAAATCAATTAAATAGGTAAGGCTATGCTGAAACGAATAAAAATATCTAATGGCTTAATGTTTATTTTAATACTGTTTTGCACTATTCAACTTTTCTCTGGTGCAATGAGTATCCGTGATGCGAGTTTAACAAATAAGCGGATCTCACAATTAGCAAATGGCTTTGAACAGATAAAAACGATGGATTATGGTTATGCGGAGTTAAATAAATTACGTGAAGATATGCTTAATGTTATGTTTGAAGCTCATCTCACTCCTGACATTGCAGAAGATAAAATTACCCACTTTCTTTCCACTTACCCACAACGAAAACAAGAAATTACACGTATTATTACCTCGTATTTTACTTCTGCAACCAATGCCAACTTTGATCCTGAAAAAATAGAAAGTATGAAAAAGCTTTTTAATCGTGTTATTTACGATCTTGATCAGCTTGTCTCATGCTTAGAAATTCGAGATTACTACGGCTTTCAATCTCTTTATGCTCATAATACCAATGAGCGTTTTACTCAATCCCTCTATGAAGCAACAGATTACCTCAGTGATAACGTGGTGACTCATGCAACACAAGCTGCGCAAGGTAATTACGAACGTACGTTAATTTTAGCGTTTGTTTTTATGTTTATTTTTATTCTTTTTACGGTTCTTGTTGTACTTTGGATACGTCGAAATATTGTTTTACGTATCAATCAAATCGTGGATTATATGTCAGAAATTTCACAAGGAAATTTATTAGAAAATAAAGACATCACAGCAAAAGGAAATAATGAAATTGACCAATTAATTACGGGTATTCAGTATATGCGCACTGAACTCTCATTAATTGTGAATGCTATTCGAGGAACAAGTCATCATATTTACACGGGTGTTCAAGAATTATCGGCAGGAAATACCGATCTTTCTTGCCGTACTGAAGAACAAGCTAGCGCATTAGAAGAAACTGCATCTAGTATGGAACAACTCACAGCAACAGTGAGAAACAATACAGAAAGCGCTCGTGAAGTTTCACATCTCATCAATCAAACATCAAATATTGCCAGTAAAGGGGGCGATGTCACTAATCGAATGGTGAAAACCATGACGGATATTGCCGACAGCTCACAAAAGATTGGCGAGATCACCGCCGTTATCAACAGTATTGCCTTTCAAACCAATATTCTCTCCTTAAATGCGGCCGTTGAGGCTGCTAGAGCCGGAGAGCAAGGGCGTGGTTTTTCTGTGGTGGCAACTGAAGTGAGAGAATTGGCACAGCGTAGTGCTGAAGCAGCGAAGGAAATTAAAGAATTAATTGATGCCTCAATAAGTCGAGTTCGTCATGGTAATGATCTTGTTGAACAAGTTAGCATTTCTATGGGTGAAATACTGACATCTGTAAAACATGTTGAAGACTCAATGACAGAAATTTTATCGGCATCTGAAGAACAAACTCGCGGTATAACCCAAGTCTCTCTTGCGGTTACTGAAATGGATAAAGCCACCCAACAAAATGCTGCTATGGTTGAACAATCCTCCTCTGTTGCCAGTTTACTAACCGAAGAAGCAGGCAATCTTGAACAGATCGTTGAGCAATTTAAAACTGCTGAAAGTGAGCAATACAATAAAAAATCACAACATAACATAATCGAAAAATCATTCTCTTCTGAAAAGTCACTGCCCCCCAAAGAAGAAAAAATAAAAAACACCACCAAGGATGACATAAAAGAGAAGAGTTTCGTGAAAGGAACATCTGTCAAAAATGATGAAGACGATGATTGGACAAGCTTTTAAATCATCGTTTTATCATGATTAAAATAGAATTTAGATAAACGCAAAGACACCTATTTTTAGTAGGTGTCTTTTTCTTTTATTTTCTAATAATTACAACTTAATGAAATACATTAATTGCACTGACTAAGTAATTAGTTTGTACTTTCATTTCACCTGAAATCATTGAAGCCTTAGAAACATAATTAGCATTTTCATGCGTAATTGATTCCAGTTTTTCAACTGCACGACCTAGCTCCTTTAATCCCGCACTTTGTTCTGATGAGGCAAGGCTAATTTCACCAATTAAATCGGTCACATTTTTGACATGTACGACAATATCCTCCATCGTACTGACCGTCTCATTGACTTGTTTTGAACCGACTTTGATATTACTACTTGAAGCACTAATCAATTTTTTGATCTCTTTTGCCGCTTCCGCACTGCGTTGTGCCAATTCTCTCACTTCAGTCGCCACCACAGAAAAACCACGCCCTTGCTCACCAGCTCTAGCAGCTTCTACTGATGCATTCAATGCAAGGATATTGGTTTGAAAAGCAATACTATCAATTACACCAATGATATTGCTGATCCGCTCTGAACTTTTCGCAATATCATTCATAGTATTGGCAATATTATCCATTGCATTGCCTCCCTTTATCGCTGCATCACAGGTGATATTAGAAAGGTTATTTGCCTGCCCCGCAGTTTCACTATTACTACTTACCGCCGTAGTCAGCTCATTCATCGTAGATGCTGTTGCTTCAACATTACTGGCTGTCTGTTCCGTTCTTACATATAAATCACGATTACCCGCAGCTAGTTGATCACAAGAAATATCGACTTGATGAATTTGATGACTTACATCATTCACTAACCAACGGAACATTCGGCCTAACTGATTAACTGAACGCTGAGTCATCCCAATTTCATCAATACGATTAAGGTAAGCAACGTTATGTTCATCTCCTGTTGCAACTCGATTAGCATGTTTATTTAATTGAATGATGGGCTTAACAATTTGAAAATACAAAATTCGTTCATTTGCCATGAGTAATAATAGTAAAACGACAACATGCATCAAAAGAGCATAGCCGGATAAGCCAGAAAACCATGCACTTAACAACATAAACGGTAGAGGGAATAGAATAAAAAGGCGAAGGCGTTTTTTTAATGAAATAGTTTGATTCCATGAGCGCCAACGTTGCCATCCTTTATAAACAAAAGCACCTTTTAAAAAGGTGTGAGAAGGATATTTACCTTGATTAAATGCATCATAAAGTGTTGAGGCTTGTGCTATTTCCTCTTTTTGTGCACAGGTTCTGACCGACATAAAACTTTGAATTTTGCCTTGACGAATAATAGGCGTGATATTGGCCCTTACCCAATAGTGATCGCCATTTTTACGTCTATTTTTAACAATCCCTGTCCAAACTTCGCCTTGTTTTAAGGTTTTCCACATATCCTTAAAAACGTCTGAAGGGATATCGGGATGCCTGACAATGTTATGGGGTTTTCCCACTAGTTCCTCTACTGAAAACCCACTGGCCTCGACGAAGTCCTCGTTGGCATAAATAATATTGCCATCAAGATCTGTCGTCGACATCAGTGTTGCGTTTTCAGATACCGGGTATTCTCGCTGTGTCACCGGTTGATTGTTACGCATTAGTTACTCTCCTCGATATTGAAATTAAAACATCTCAACAAAAAAACACTGCCTAAATAACTATCGTTTCGGCCGTTGGGAGAATAACTTTAGTAATAAGTGTAAATACCTACCTTTAAATATTAATTTTTTGAATCAGTTCAAAATTTTTAATTATCTAGACTGTTAATTAATGCCTGAGAACTTAACACTAATGTCTTCGCACATTCATCACGTTTCTTTAATAACGCCATGAAAATAAGATCTGTTATTGTATTTTGTGCAGTACGAGATGAGATTGAAGCACTCCTCCACTCCCCCTCATCCGCAATTGTTTCTAATATATAATCAGAGATCTTTCCTAATGGAGAGTGTTTTTCTCCTGTAATAGCAATAATTTTTGCCCCCTGTTTTTTAGCAACAGAGGCTGCCACTAACATGTCTTTTCTTTTTCCACTATAAGAAATAACTATTTGTAAGTCTTTTGGACTTAACATTTGGGCAACAGATATTTGGACATGATGATCCGTTTCAATAAGTGTAGTGATACCGATTTTTTGTAATTTATAACTTAAATCTCTAGCCACCAACCCAGAACCGCCAATACCTATAATTTGAACGCGTTGAGCTTCATCAATAAGCTGGATCACCTTTTCAAAATGAAAATAATTAATTTGGCGAGTTGTATCACTAATAGAATTATTTTTTTCTTGCGCCAGTTTTTGTGCAATAACAACTAAACTATCATCAGAACCTATTTGATTATGTAATATACTAGCGTTTTGCCCTGTACCTGCATTTTTTCGGCCTAGCTCTTCACTTATTGCAAGTTTCAAAGATGGAAAACCTTTGAATCCTATTTTTTGACTAAACTTAACAATCGCAGACTGACTGACGCCCGTAATTACAGCTAATTGCTGTGATGAAAGTGTCACCGTTTTTTCAGGGTTATCTAAAATATAATCTGCTATTTTACGCTGATTTGTAGCCATACCTGGCTTGATCCAAGCAATTTTTGTTAATGTTGGCATAATGACAATATCCACTTCGAGTACTATATCGTTATATTTGGGATCATTCTTGATAAAGAGTTTGATACCTAAAATTATTTAGGTTTTCAGATTAAAATCAATAAAAAAAGAACATAAACAATAAATTATAAAAAATAATGTTATTATTAAAATACTTACTCTTATAATAGTTTTATAATTATCTTTTCTATCTGCATTTGTTCATTAACCACGATATTCTATAATAATTAATTTATTTTTTTCCAATCTTTAATAATAATTTATTCTTTTTGGTCAATAAGAGAATATAAATTCAATCTATATATATTCAATAATATTGCGTTTTTAAACGCTCTAATTAAGTTATAACAATTAAAGAACACACTAAAAACATATGTACAATAAAATTCTCTTTAATTACAAACAGTAAACAGGAATAAATAATTCCTAGCCGCGAGAATTATTTTTCATTTTAAAGTATAAATTCAGATAAATGAAAACGTTAAATAATCACGTTTATATGAAATGAGGAATTCTTATTCTCACCTTATATAAAAGAGCACTTTAACATAAATACCTATGATAACAGGCGATCATAGATCTCTCTTTCACTAGATTAATACTCTTTTTTGGATGAAAATTTAGAACAATCATATCAACCAAACTTAAAAAAGCATTATTTAAATCAAAATAATTAAGTTACTTATTGATTTATAGTTATTTATTCAATCCAAATCAAAGGAACACAGAGCGCTGTTAATAATCCCATTGAAATATTAAAAATAAACCAGGATCTTCTGCTTTGTAAAAATAAGCTGATTAAGGTTCCCCCTAAAATCCAAACAATCCCTGCGACAAAATTCACTATCACCATCACAATGCTCATCGCAATAATTGAACTAAAATAGGCATCACCAGATAAACTAAAACTTCCAACTGCCCCTAATCCCATCATCCACGCTTTAGGATTGAGAAATTGTAATAATCCACCTTGAAACCAACTTACTGCTTGTGGCGTTTTTGCTGGGATATCTAAACGCTGATAAGATGATGTCGCTGTTTTCCAAGCAAGCCAAAGTAAGTATGCACTTCCGATTATCTTTAATCCTATATGCAATGCAGGATAAATAATCAGTAATGCAGCCACACCAAATGCCGAGCTAAGTAAAACACATTGCATTCCCAGCATAATACCCGCCATAAGCTTTAATGAGCCTTTAAAACCGACATTAGCACCTGATGAAGTAAGTAATAAGTTGTTGGGCCCTGGTGTGATAGCGGCAATAAACAGGAAAATAGTTAAAGAAAAAATAAGGCTAATTGTCATGGCGAGTGCTCAAAGATGTGACAGATGTTTTATTTTCACCGAAAATAGCAGTATGTTATTTAGCAAACAAGTGTTAATTCATTTTGATAGACGGAAAATATGTCTCAATACTTTAATCCAATGCGTTGGGCTAAAAATCCACATTTACAAACGCTTTTACCAAGAATAGTGCGTAGAACACCACTATTAACGCCTTACTGGCAACGACTAAACCTTCCTGATAATGATTTTGTCGATTTGGCATGGAGTGAAGATCCCAAAATGGCGCTCGATAAGCCAAGGTTAGTGATCTTTCATGGTTTAGAAGGAAGCTTTAGCAGTCCTTATGTTCATGGCATGTTATCAGCAGCAAAAGAGAGAGGCTGGTTAAGTGTTGTAATGCATTTTAGAGGATGCAGTGGTGAGCCCAATAGACAAAAACGCATCTATCACTCAGGTGAAACCGAAGATGCTCGCTACTTTTTAAATTGGCTAAAAAAGGAATTTGGTGAACAGCCAACAGCTGCCGTCGGCTACTCTCTTGGAGGTAACATGCTCGCTTATTACCTTGCTGAAAGTGGTGAAAATGCCGTTGTAGATGCCGCTGTTATTGTATCAGCACCATTAATGTTAGAGCCTTGTTCAGCTAAAATTGAGCATGGCTTTTCCCGTTTTTATCAATGGTATCTATTAAAAGGACTAAAAAATAACGCGACACGCAAGTTGATCCGCTATCCTGAATCATTGCCAATTAGTTTGTTGACGATAAAGTCCATCAAAAAGCTACGCCAATTTGACGATCTAATTACCTCTAAAATTCATGGATTCAAAGATGCCCTAGATTACTATCGTCAATGTAGTGCTTTGCCTTTATTAAATAAAATAAAGAAAACGACACTGATCATTCACGCTAAAGATGATCCTTTTATGTCTGCGGATGTTATTCCTGATATCACAACACTACCCAATAATATTGAGTATCAACTTACTGAATTTGGCGGGCATGTAGGTTTTGTCAGTGGCAAGCTTTCTAAACCCGTGATGTGGCTTGAAAATCGGATACCTGACTGGTTATCCGCTTATTTGGAGAAAACCAAATGATAATACCTTGGAACGAACTTTCCTCAGAGACTCTAGACAATCTTATTGAAAGTTTCGTTTTACGAGAAGGCACTGATTATGGTATCCAAGAGAAAACGCTTGAACAAAAAGTCGCCGACGTAAAAAAACAACTTAAATCCGGTGAAGCCGTATTAGTTTGGTCAGAACTTCATGAAAGCGTCAATATTATGCCTGCATCGCAATTTCGCTCTGATTAATCACTCCAGAGCGAAATATCGCCACCAATAAGGGCTAACCTTATTTTGCAAAAGGATAACCTATGTCAGTCAAACATCCTATCATCGCGGTTACTGGCTCAAGTGGAGCAGGAACGACTACCACGAGCCAAGCTTTTCGTAAGATATTCCAGCAACTTAATGCACATTCTGCTTTAATTGATGGGGATAGTTTTCATCGTTATACTCGCCCTGAAATGGACATGGCGATAAGAAAAGCCAAAGAACAAGGGCGACATATTAGCTATTTTGGCCCTGAAGCAAATGATTTTAGCCTACTGAGTTCCACATTCAGCCATTATAGTGAAACAGGACAAGGCCAATCACGTAAATATTTGCACTCTTATGATGAAGCAACGCCCTACAACCAATTACCAGGGACTTTTACACCATGGGAATCATTACCCAATAATACCGATGTACTCTTTTATGAAGGATTACACGGAGGTGTTGTCACTGATGAACACGATGTCGCACAGCATGTTGATTTACTAGTGGGTGTAGTTCCTATCGTTAACCTTGAGTGGATACAAAAACTTATCCGAGACACAACCGAACGGGGCCACTCACAAGAAGCCGTAAGAGATTCAGTGGTGCGTTCTATGGATGATTATATTAACTATATCATTCCGCAATTTTCGCGTACTCACATCAACTTTCAACGAGTCCCTACTGTCGATACATCAAACCCATTCTCAGCTAAAGCTATCCCAACTCTTGATGAAAGTTTTATTGTTATTCGCTTTAGAGGCTTAACGGATATTGATTTTCCTTATTTACTTGCAATGTTGCATGGCTCATTTATGTCAACAATAAATACAATTGTGGTGCCTGGTGGAAAATTAGGATTAGCGATGGAGTTAATTATGGCGCCATTAGTCAAAAAATTATTAAATGGCGAAAAGATCAGTTAACAAAAATAAAATCTATTTTTATAAAAATAATATCCCCTTTATTAAGGGATATTATTTCTAAATTAAACTTTATTTTAAAATATCAAATTTATTCAGCGTTTTTTATTTCGAATGAATGTGTAATATTAGCTGCTTTTCCTAACATTAAAGAGACGGAACAATATTTTTCTGCAGATAATTGAACTGCTCGTTCAACAATTTTATCTGTGAGTTCTTTACCTGAAACAATAAAATGTAAATTGATATCAGTAAATAAACGTGGAGCTTCTTCTCGACGCTCTGATGTTAATTTCACTTCACAATCAGTGACTTGATGTCGCCCTTTGCGTAAAATACTAACGACATCAATCGCACTGCATCCACCCGCAGCAATTAAGACCATTTCCATTGGGCTTGGTGCTTTATCGCCAGAGTTCCCATCCATCATTATTTGATGACCTGATGAAGACTCACCAACAAAAGATAAATCTTCAACCCACTTAACTCGTGCTTCCATTTATTTTCCCCCTAAACATGACAGAAACTAAAAGAGTACATTCTCATAATTCAACTAGCAATTAGCAAATAGGTTTATTATGCTGACTGCGTAAAACGAGACTTAATGCACTAATTGTGTTAAAAACAATATCTGCTTGATGATAGTGGTTAAGATCAATGCATTATTTTCTCATTTATTATAATCTACTCCATATTAACTTACCGTGTTCTCAGGAAGTTAATAGGTCAAGATAGGATTTTTAAGCACGCTGTCTCAAAAGGGAGTCTATCCGTTTTGAATGGCTGCATTTAACGTACAGAGGATAACGCGAATGGTTCTCGGCAAGCCGCAAACAGACCCGACTCTTGAATGGTTTTTGTCACACTGCCATATTCACAAATATCCATCCAAGAGCACGCTGATCCACCAAGGTGAGAAAGCGGAAACACTTTATTATATTGTTAAAGGTTCCGTGGCTGTTCTTATTAAAGATGAAGAAGGGAAAGAAATGATCCTCTCCTACCTGAATCAGGGGGATTTCATCGGTGAACTTGGATTATTTGAAGAAGATCAAGAACGTAGTGCATGGGTTAGAGCAAAAACAGCCTGTGAAGTAGCAGAAATTTCCTATAAAAAATTCCGCCAATTAATTCAGGTCAACCCTGATATTCTGATGCGCCTGTCAGCTCAAATGGCGAACAGATTACAAACCACATCAGAAAAAGTAGGTAACCTTGCTTTCCTTGATGTAACAGGTCGTATTGCACAAACCTTACTAAACTTAGCAAAACAACCCGATGCTATGACGCATCCTGATGGCATGCAAATTAAAATTACACGTCAGGAAATCGGTCAAATTGTTGGTTGTTCACGCGAAACTGTAGGCCGTATTCTTAAAATGCTAGAAGATCAAAACCTGATCTCTGCACACGGTAAAACAATCGTCGTTTACGGGACTCGCTAAGTTTCCCTGCCCGAACAAACAATAGCCCGATACAAAGGGCTATTGATAAAAAATCTGTATAAACCCCATTCTTGTGATGGGGTTTATAATAAGGACTACTCTTTTACAAACTCCGCAATAGCTGCTTTTAATGCCGCCATTCCTTCTTGTAATTCTTCTTGGGTAATAATTAATGATGGCGTAAAACGCATAACATCAGCCCCTGCATTTAACATCATTAACCCATGTTTTGCAGCTAACCCTAATAGTATTTTCGCTTTGCCTTCATATTGTGGTGCAAGTTGTGCACCAATCAATAATCCTTGCCCACGGATTTGCGAAAAGACGTTGTAGGTTTGGTTTATTGCCGTGAGCTCGTCTACAATCCACTGATAGCGCTTTTCTACACCCTCAAGTACCTCTGGTGTATTGATTAAATCAAATGCAACATTACCCACTGCACACGCTAATGGATTACCACCATAAGTTGTACCATGAGTTCCTACTCCCATTACCGACGCTATCTCTTGTGTCGTTAACATCGCACTGAGTGGAAAACCACTTCCTAGCGCCTTTGCCGTAGTAATAATATCGGGAGTTACATCGTAATTCATATAAGCAAAAAGCTTACCTGTACGCCCCATACCCGTTTGTACCTCATCAAGAACAAGTAATGCTTGATGTTTATCGCACAACTCACGTAGCCCCCTCATAAATTCAGGAGTAGCAGCTGTTACACCGCCTTCACCTTGTACTGGTTCTAGTACAACGGCACATGTATGATCATCAATAACCGCTTTCACGGCATCTAAATCATTAAAAGGAACGTGTACGATATCGGCAGGTTTTGGGCCAAACCCATCTGCATATTTAGGCTGTCCTCCTACAGATACAGTGAACAGAGTTCGACCATGGAAGGCATGGTGAAAAGCAATAATTTTGGTTTTATAAGGACTATGACGAGTGATCGCATAATGGCGAGCTAATTTAAATGCAGCTTCATTCGCTTCAGCGCCTGAATTAGCAAAAAAGACACGCTCTGCAAATGTATTATCAATTAATTTTTGTGCTAAACGCAGTGCAGGCTCATTTGTAAAAATATTACTCACATGCCAGAGTTGCTCACTTTGTTCTTTCAATGCTTGATTCAGTGCAGGATGAGCATGTCCTAATGCCAATACAGCAATACCACCAGCAAAATCAATATAAGATTTTCCTTGCTGATCCCAAACTCGACTTCCCACCCCTTTAACAGGAATAAATTCTGCGGGTGAATAAATTGGCAACATTACTTGATCGTAAGTTGCCCGGTTGATGCTTTGCTTTGTCATTACCCCACCTGATCGTTATTCATCTTCAATGTGAAAATATAATCACTAAATATGAATAAAAAATCAAATGTGGTTTTGTATAAAAAGGCGTTATTTCGCTATTTAAATACTATCTTATTAATATTTAAGAAAATTATTTAATAACTCATGCCCTTGTTCACTTAAAATACTTTCTGGGTGAAATTGAACCCCTTCAATTGGAAGTGTACGATGGCGAATTCCCATAATTTCATCAACATTTCCATCATGTTGGCTCCATGCCGTTACTTCAAAAGGCACAGGTAACGTCGTAGCATCTATCACTAAAGAGTGATAGCGCGTTACACTTAAAGGACGATTAAGTCCTTTAAAAACGCCTTGTTGGTTATGATGTATCAATGAATTTTTACCATGCATAACTTCTCGTGCTCTAATAACAGATGCACCAAAAGCTTGCCCTATTGCTTGATGTCCAAGACAAACGCCAAGAATAGGAATTTCACCTGCAAACCGCTGTATAGCCTCAAGAGAGATCCCGGCTTCATCAGGAGTACAAGGTCCTGGCGAGATAACAAGATGTGCTGGCATCATCTTTTCTATCTCTTTAAGTCCAATCTCATCGTTACGCTTAACAACAACCTCAGCACCCAATTCACAGAAATACTGATAGAGATTGTAGGTAAACGAGTCGTAATTATCAATAAGTAACAGCATATTAGCCTATCCGACTGATTTTCTTATCATTATCTATTTTATTACTATTTTAAAGCGAGTGTATATTTGCCAAAATAGCTCGTTGTTTAACCGACTTGGGTACAACAAAGCCGATTATCATAGCACAGGTATAAAATATGAATAGTAAGCAAGAAAATCTGCTGATTTATTGCGCAATAACAATAATGACGGTAATTGATGATGAATACAGTGATTAATAGTGTAATGAATACTTATTGCAGGAGATCACACGAAAAAACAGACGATAAAAAATATTTTTTTCGTACTAAAAACCCCGGAATGAATACTTTCACTCCGGTTTATATGTATTTTATCTTATCAGAATACGTAAATACCCTATCCTAATAATGCGTTTATTCTTTTACGACTTCAGCAGATAAAATAGTAACCGTTTTTACTGGCACATTTTGGTAAGGGCCAATATTGCGGGTTTGAGCTTGTGAAATTTTATCAACCACATCCATACCCTTTACCACTTTACCAAATACGGCATAACCAAAATCACGTTGACCGTGATCTAAAAAGGCATTATCAGCCACATTAATAAAGAATTGACTGGTTGCACTGTCTTTATCCGACGTACGTGCCATAGCAATAGAGCCTTTTACATTACGTAACCCATTATCTGCTTCATTTTTAATTGGCGCTCTGGTCTGCTTTTGTTGCAAATCAGCAGTGAAACCACCGCCTTGAACCATAAAACCGGGGATAACACGATGAAAAGTTGTGCCGTTATAGTATCCATCTTCGACATACTGAATAAAATTTTTCGTTGTTATTGGGGCTTTTTTATTATCCAGTGATATTTCAATATTGCCTTCAGAGGTGACTAATTTAACGAAGGTTTCTCCCGTTGCCATTGCAAAAGTCGCTGTTGTTAAAGTGCAAGCGGTAACGAAGGTGACAAGAAAACGTTTTAACATGCAGGGATCCTTTACTTTAATAGTCTACAACTTACTTAATATGCAGCGATTCTAATTCGCTGAGGTAAATAGTGCCAATCATTTACCTTTATTTACGCTCAATAAGTCTAATTACGTCATAACAGAGTAAATTTTAATTTTTAAGCTCTGTTATAAGTCATTAAATTGCGCCAAAATAGAGCAAATAGATATTTTAGATATTCTTTCTCATGCAGAATTGAAATGAGTATGCATGAGAAGCCGCATTATTTCAGAGAGGTTTATACCATAATGGCCCAATTTAATTACCAAAAAGCACATTTCATCATCAGTGCGCCTGATATCCGCCATTTACCACCAGATACAGGGATTGAAATTGCCTTTGCGGGTCGCTCTAATGCCGGTAAATCCAGTGCTTTAAATGCCTTAACCCAACAAAATGGGTTAGCAAGAACCAGTAAAACCCCAGGCCGTACTCAATTAATCAACCTCTTTCAAATTGAAGAGGGTTTACGCTTAGTCGATTTACCTGGCTACGGTTATGCTCAAGTTCCTGAAGAAATGAAGCGCAAATGGCAACGTTCTTTAGGTGAGTACTTACAAAAAAGAGAGTGCTTAAAAGGCGTAGTTATTTTAATGGATATTCGTCATCCATTAAAAGATCTCGATATGCAAATGATTGACTGGGCAGTTGAGTCTGAACTCCCTACACTCGTCTTACTGACTAAAGCCGATAAGCTGGCATCTGGTGCCCGTAAACAACAATTGATGAGTGTACGTGATGCACTAGCAAGTAAAGTTGGTGATATTCGTATCGAATATTTTTCATCATTGAAAAAAATTGGTATTGATAAGCTACGTAACACACTTAATGAATGGTATTCAGGCAAAGAAGAAGCGCCTGTAAACGACAATAACGTTTAATCTCTTCTTTTTCCCACCCAAAACTGACTGATCTTTTATTGATTAGGGGAAAATCACCTTTCCCCTTTCACTTCTAGCACAAACCACTTCAGCAAATTTTAGACAAAAAAATGCCCCAGTCGAAATAAAGTCGACTGGGGCAGCTAATATTCAGCTAAATCCGATTACGTGAAGTAAAAGGTCTGAAAGATAGAACATCTTACCTCTGTACCCTACGAGAGATAATGTACTCTATTTTATTGGTTAATAAAAGCCCTTTTGTAATTTTTTTTCACATGCAGACACGATTCAGCTATGTGTTTATGTATTCAAATCATAAATAAATGTAGTTTAATTACATAATTATGAGACTTTAATCACTTACATGAATATGATTAAAAATAGAACAAATCACACAAAAGGTGCGGTTTATCCTTAATGATTTTGTGATACGCTTACCGCGAGACCGTAGTAAATATGTAATTAGCGATAAAATGAGGTATCCATGGCTGTATTAACGCTGCTGCGTTTTCCTGATGAGCGTCTGCGCAGAGTTGCAGCACCAGTGGAAAAAGTAGATAACGAAATACGCACATTAATCGACGACATGATTGAAACCATGTACGCAGAACGAGGTATTGGCTTAGCGGCACCTCAGGTTAATGTATCTAAACGCATTGTTGTTATTGATGTTTCTGAAAACCGAGATCAACCGATTGCCCTAATCAATCCTGAAATTATCAGCACTGAAGATGAAGTGATGGATATGATGGATGGGTGTCTATCTATTCCAGATTCTTTTGCCCCAACAGAGCGTTACCGCTTCTTAAAGGTGAAAGCATTAGATAGAAATGGTGATGAAATTGAACTTGAAGCCTCTGATTTATTTGCAGGCTGTATTCAACATGAGTTAGACCATCTTGATGGCAAACTCTTTATTGACCATTTGTCTCCGTTAAAACGTCAACGTATTGAGAAAAAACAGAAGAAATTAAGCAAACTGATCGATTCACAAGTTGCTTAATTATTCACTTATCTCTTTTTCACATTTTGATAAGTTTTGACATAAAAAAGCTCGGTAATTAACCGAGCTTTTCTTTTTTCTACCTAATACAGATAAATTATCGCTGTTTTCTCACCATCACTTATACAATAAATATAAAGCTTATTAGCACATCAATTGAGGTAAAAATGGAAAATAGTCAATTTATGGATTTATGTGAACAACTCAAAGCAGCTGGTGCAACAAATCCCAAATCATGGGCAAATAGTGAATTACAAGAAAATATTCCACAGTTTGCACGCTTCCTTGTGTTAAAAGGACTCACCGATATCTATCGTGATGTTGAGGGAAATATCAATGAAATGGATATTTACTCTGATAAAGCCAACGATGTATATCAAAAACTAGCCCCCCAACTTGATAAACAAGAACTTAAGGAATTACTCCATTCCTATGGTAAATCAATTATTGGCAAGGTAATTGATATGCTTGATGAAGGCTATCTTTATGATGTTAATGACAACGTAGGTTGGTCTTTGATGGAACTTGATGACAAAGGCACAACAACAGACAGGCTGATCCAAGGTTTGCACGAAGATTTTATTGAATTTGAAGAGTCAGAGCTAACTTCTGACACTAAAGCTTAAACAAGAAAGGGCACAATCCTGTGCCCTTTCTATTAAAGAATAATATTTAAAAATTAATGTGCTTCATCCCAGTTATTACCCACACCCACTTCGACTTTTAATGGGATAGCTAATTCCATACTACCTTCCATCAATTTGTGGATCATGGTGTTTGCTTTCTCTAAATAAGACTCTCGCACTTCAAACACTAATTCATCGTGTACTTGCATGATCATATGCACATCATCAGGGCATTCATTACAAATCCAATGATCTACTGCAATCATCGCTTTTTTGATGATATCAGCAGCAGTACCTTGCATTGGTGCATTAATAGCCTCACGTTCTGAAGCTTTACGACGAATTGCATTCTTCGAATTAATTTCTGGTAAATAGAGGCGACGACCATCTAACGTTTCAACATAGCCTTGCTCAGAAGCTTGTTTACGTGTGCGCTCCATATAATCCAATACGCCTGGATAACGCTCAAAATAGAGATCCATATAGCGTTGAGCTTCTCTTCTCTCAACACCAATTTGTTGAGATAAGCCAAATGCGCTCATGCCATAAATAAGACCAAAGTTGATCGCTTTCGCACTACGGCGCTGTTCAGAGGTTACTTCCTCTAAAGGTATGCCAAACACTTCAGATGCGGTTGCACGGTGAATATCTTTACCTTGAGCAAAAGCATCTAACAAACCTTTGTCTTGCGATAAATGTGCCATAATCCGCAATTCAATCTGTGAATAGTCGGCTGCAACAATTTTAAATCCTTCACGCGCAATAAAGGCTTGGCGAATACGGCGTCCTTCTTCATTTCTCACTGGAATATTTTGAAGATTAGGATCCCGTGATGATAAACGACCTGTTGCGGTCACTGCTTGATGATAAGAAGTATGTACACGCTTTGTCTTACTATTCACCATTAATGGTAATTTATCAGTATAGGTAGATTTTAGTTTCGCAAGTCCGCGATGTTCTAAAATTAAACGTGGTAATTCATGACTATGCGCTAACTCTTCTAATACTTCTTCATTAGTCGATGGCGCCCCTTTCGGGGTTTTCTTGATAACAGGTAATTGCAGTTTATCAAATAAGATTTCTTGTAACTGTTTAGGTGAAGAGAGATTAAATTCTTGCCCAGCTAACGCAAACGTCTCTTTTTCAATTTCAGCTAAACGTTGTGTAATTTCTTGAGATTGAACTGCTAAAACTTGAGCATCAATTAATACTCCTTTGCGTTCCATTCTAGAAAGCACAGGGACTAATGGCATCTCAATATCGCGGTAAACATGTTTAAGTGGTTCAATAGCTTCTATTTGAGGATACAGAGCTTGATGAAGTAATAAAGTGATATCGGCATCTTCAGCTGCATATAGCGTTGCTTGTTCAACTTCAATTTGATTGAAAGTCAGTTGCCCTTTACCTTTACCCGCAATTTCTTCAAATGTTGTGGTTTTATGGTTTAAATGCTTTTCAGCCAAAGTATCCATATCATGTCGATTACTGACACTATTTAATACATAAGATTCCAACATCGTATCAAAATGGATACCATTTAATTCGATACCTTCATTTTCCATAATGCCACGGTCAAATTTCAAGTTTTGCCCAATCTTTAAGATATTTTTATCTTCTAAAATAGGCTTTAATGCTGTCAGAACATCATCCAGAGGAAGTTGGTCTGGCGCATCTAAATACTCATGACGTAACGGAATATAAGCTGCTTTGCCTGGCTCAATCGCAAACGACATGCCAATTAAACGTGCATCAATATTATTTAAGCTGTCAGTTTCTGTATCGAATGCAAATGCGGGGGCTTTTTTAAGAAGCTCCACCCAGTGTGCTAAGCTTTCATGCGTTAATATCGCCTCATAATTTTCTTGTGTGATCACAGGGAAATTAGCCGATATAGATGCTTCTTTGGGTTTTGCGACTTCAGAGGTATAAGGCACCGCAACTTTATGAGTGCTACGCTGTGCTAACCAGCCACCATTTTGAAGATCACTTATCCAGCGTTTAAATTCATAACGCGTGAACATCTCTAATAATTGATCTAAATTTGGCTCATTAACCACTAAATCATCAAACGTTTTATCGAGTTCAACATCCGTTTTAATCGTTGCCAGTTTATAAGAAAGTTTTGCCACTTTCTCATGCTCAGCCATTTTAGCGCCAAGTGTTTTAGCACCACGGAAACTTAACGTTGCAATATTATCAAGCTGTTGATAAATATCGTCTAAACTCCCAATTCCTTGTAAAAGCCCTAATGCTGTTTTCTCACCGACACCAGGGACACCTGGAATGTTATCTGATGAATCTCCCATTAATGCGAGGAAATCAATAATCAGTTCAGGAGGAACGCCATATTTTTCTTTGACTTCATCAGGACCTAAAATAACGTTAGTCATAGTGTTAATAAGCGTGATCTTTGGCGTCACTAACTGCGCCATATCTTTATCACCTGTACTTATTAGGACATCACGTCCGTCAGCAGCTGCTTTTAGTGCCAGTGTTCCAATGACATCGTCTGCTTCCACACCTGAAATAGATAGCAAAGGTAAACCCATTGCCTGTACCATTTCATGTAAAGGTGCTATTTGCTCACGTAAATCATCCGGCATTGGAGGACGGTTAGATTTATATTCCTCATACAATTCATCACGGAATGTTTTACCTTTAGCGTCAAACACAACCGCAACATGGCTTGGTTTATACTGAATTATCAGACTACGTAACATGTTCAACACACCATACATCGCACCAGTTGGTTCACCTTGGCTATTAGTTAGCGGTGGAAAAGCATGATAGGCACGATAAAGATATGAGGAGCCATCTACAAGGATAAAGGGGTTTTCTGCTATCTGGACCATAATCTGTTCATCATTGTTCTGAGGTTCGTTGATATGACTAGAATGCCACATCACAGCCCAATAGACGAATATTACCTGTTCTTTAATGTGGAAATTCGGCGTAAAGAGTCAATTATTTATTGTTAGCAGAACTTAACCGAAAAGAATAAGTGATAATGATAACTTAATATTAATTAAAACAAACTTTAAGCAAAAGCCTTTTCTGTTAATCTATTCTTAATTAAAAATAAAGGCTAAAAATCACATTTACAACTTTGTTTAAAAACGATTTAGGATAGTGTCATTGATTCATCATTAATATTAACGTTCATATTAGTGTCACTTTTTTCCCATTAAGATTTCAACTATCCAACGAACCTCACAATAACCTGTGGATAACTCTGTGAGTAGTTTTTTAATTCTCTCTATATTAATAAGTTACCTTTCTTTTCACTTTATTAACACAATTAAAAAATCAATCACTTAGCGAATTCATTAAGATATTATAAATTAATAAAAACATTTTTCATTAATGTGGATAGTTATATTATGACAATTTTATGAAAGCAAAAAAAATAGCACTCTTATTTACTGAGTGCTATTTTTCATATAAAAACTATATATTTTTACTTAATCCATATAAGAAAGAATTAAGCCTATATTATTTTTTTAACAATAACTGATTCACAATATCAGAATATGTTTTCGCATATTCTTCTGGTGATTTAGCGCTAATGCCATCATTTTTCATCTTGTATTTACCACCAACGATCATGGCTGGCACACCATTAATTTGGAAATCAGCGACAGCATTTTGTTGTTGGCTCACTAAGGAATTGACGACGAAGCTATTCATTGCCGCATCGTAGTCTTCACCTTTAACGCCTGCATTAATAAAAGTATTGCGGATATCATCAACAGAACGAATAGATTGAGTTTCTTGAATACCTTTAAATAAAGCAGGAGAAACTTGATCTTCAACACCTAATGCCATTGCTACAGCCCAAGAACGGGTCAAATCTTTACCTAAAGGCCCTAAAAAATCAACATGATAACGAACAATATTGGTATTTTCTGGTGCGTTCTTTTCAACAGTGCTATTGACTTTATAGACTTCAGAAAACTGGTAACAATGTGGGCAATAAAAAGAGAAAAACTCAACAACATCCGGCGCTGCATTGACAGTTTTGGAAAGATTAGTATATTGTTTGCCTTCAGAAATATCTGCAGCAGACACGCTGAATGCTAACACCATACTTGCTAACGCCAACCAAATCTTTTTCATGTTTCATCGTCTCCTAAGAATTAATACATTGGGCTAAGTTGTAAAGGAGGCTCATTTAACTGCTCCACTTGTCCCTTGAATAAGGCTAATTGTTTAAACCAAAAATCTTGTTCTTGAAACCAAATAAAAGCTCTTGGAAAGGCCGGATCATTCCAGCGCTTTAATACCCATGCGAGATAATGCACCATTCTCATCGCTCTTAGTGGTTCAATTAATGACAATTCTCGTAAATCAAAATCTTGGTATTCATAATAAGACTCAAGGATTGTATCTAATTGTATAATTTGCTCTTGCTTTGAACCATTTAATAACATCCAGAAGTCTTGTATTGCGGCTCCCATTCGAGAGTCATCAAAATCAACCATTACAACTTCATCACGCCACAATATATTACCGGGATGGCAATCCCCATGTAGTCGTAATATTTGCCATGTGGAGTCTTCTATTCGAGAACTCACTTCATGAATAAGTTTATCAATCACCTCAATAAACTGAGGCCTGAGGCTATTAGGAATTAATGCACTATTTTCAAATTCTAATTTTGGTGCCATCAGATATTCTGCAATAGAAAGGGTTGGGCGATACTGATAACTCTTTTTTCTACCTATTTGATGAATGCGCCCTAATGTGCGTCCTACTTCTTCTAGTTGAAATAAGTTATCCGTTTCATATGCCCTTCCACCAATACTAGGAAATAATGCAAAATAAAACCCGTCATCAGAAAGATGGACTGTCTCATTATGTATGATTAAAGGGGCTGCAACTGATACTTGAGCTTCCTTTAATGCTAAAACAAATTCATGTTCTTCTTTTATTTGCTCATATGACCAACGCTGAGGGCGATAAAATTTCACCACATAACGCTGTCTATGTTCATCCATAAATTGAAAAACACGATTTTCATAACTATTTAATTCAGTTAACCCTGATTCAGGATAAAAACCAATTTTAACTAGTGCATCCCAAATGTTATCAGGTGAAAGTCCCTGAAAATTAAATGAGGCAGATATTTCCATTTTCTATCCTGAACTTAATCTTTAATTACACCACGGGCGCGTAAAATAGCGGTTTTAAAATCTTCTTCGTAATCTTTTTTTAGCCCAGGTATAACATCTGTCGGTGCTGAACCTCGCATTTTCAGATGGTAAATCAAAATATCATCAGTCAGATCAGATAATTGACCTTTAAAACCCGCTTCATTAGCCAGTTTCTGCAATAATTGAATTAAGTTTAAATCAGAATTCTCTTCCCAAACTGGATGCAGTAATTCCATAACTTCATTAAGACGGTGACATTTCATACAAAAAATCCTTATTATTAATGACAACAACAAAGTACCAATTATTATCTGATAGAAAAAGGAAACCTCTGTCAATATGCGTAAAGATTACGCTTTTTTGATAAAAATTGCTGTTGCTTTACATGAAATCTCACTAAGCCGAGACTTTTTATTAGTATATCGTCTTTGCTTGATAAAAATCGTTCGTAAATTTTAGCCAATTTATTCACAAATATTGAATATGAAAAAGAAGAATATTACAGGTGGTATACTCGCTGGAGGCCAAGCAACTCGAATGGGTGGCGCGGATAAAGGGCTACAAATTCTACATGGACAACCTTTATACCTCCATATTGCCCAAAAACTAGCACCTCAAGTTGATAGCATATTGATTAGTGCTAATCGAAATCTAGAGCAATATCGCCAGAGCCAATATCCTGTTATTACTGATGAAATAGAAGGGTTTTCCGGCCCCTTGGCCGGTATGCTAACACTATTAAAACAAGCATCCACACCTTGGGTTGCCTTTGTGCCTTGTGATGTGCCTTATTTTCCACTCAATTTGGTTGAAACTCTCTATGAACAAAAAGGAGAGTCTTTGGCTGTTTATGTTGATGATGGTGAAAGAGAGCACCCTACACTAGCACTATTAAATCGTAGCATTATTCCTATGCTAGAAGCCTATTTAGCACAAGGTGATCGAAAATTAATGTTGTTTATGAAGCAGATAAATGCACATTCTGTTTTATTCGCGGATCAAGCAAATGCTTTTATTAATTTAAATACCCCTGACGATATTAAAAAAGCCAACCAATTAAAAAAACAGGACTGAAAAATATGGCACAAGTAGATTTACCCCTTTTAGGGATCACGGCGTGGAGTGGAACTGGTAAAACGACACTACTAAAACAGCTTATTCCACAATTACGCAAAAGAGAAATTCGTGTGGGGATGATCAAACATACTCATCATGATATGGATGTAGATAAACCCGGAAAAGACAGCTACGAGCTTAGAAAAGCAGGCGCCGACCAGACATTAGTCGCAAGCCAACAACGTTGGGCATTAATGACAGAAACTCCAGAACTACCAGAATTAGATTTGTATTACCTCGCATCTCGTTTTGATACGAGTAAACTAGATTTAATCTTAGTCGAAGGATTTAAAGGCGAAACCATTCCTAAAATTGCACTTTATCGCCATATCAACGAGCGTGATTTTAATGATTTACTTGATGAGCACGTTATTGCCGTCGCCAGTGATTGTGATTTAAGTATCGATTTTCCACTACTAGATATCAACGCACCTGAGGCTATCGCAGAATTTATTGCAGATTGGCTAAAGAGCACAAAATAAAAATCACAAATAATAAAGCGCCCTATAAAGGCGCTTTGTTTTCAATTAGATAAAGAAAATTAAGCAAAAATAATAGCCTGATAAGGTTGAAGTATAAGATTTCCTTTTTCATCTTCAACTATTGGGCTGTTATGCAGATATGCCTGTTTTACTTTAAGTGTTAATGACTTTTTCTCACCACTAAAATTACAGTAAATATTGACGGAGTTGCCTTCATAAGTACGCTTAAAAGCAATCACATTTTCTGGTGAATTTAATGGTAAAAACTCTCCATAAATCAAAATATCGCTGATCTCTGAATGTCGTCTTAATGCAATTAATTGTTGGTAATAAGCGAAAAGAGAGTGCTTATCTTTAGTCTCTTGCTCTGCATTAATCTGCGTATAGTTAGGATTAACTTTTAACCATGGTTTGCCTGTACTAAAGCCCCCATTGATCTCACTATTCCATTGGAAAGGTGTTCTTGAATTATCACGACTGCGTTCATTAAAATATTCAATAATTTGCTTATCGCTATAACCTAATTTCTTGCCCCATTCATGTAATTTAAATACATGTAAATCGTCATGTTCTTCCAATGTCATTGAGCAATTTGTCATGCCAATCTCTTGCCCTTGATAAATAAAAGGCGTGCCCCGTTGCGTTAATAAAAATGTTGCTAACATTTTGGCACTAATGGGGTTAATAGCACCTTTAGGGAGAAATTTATTTAATGAACGAGGTTGATCGTGATTTTCTAAATAAGGCGCTCCCCACCCTACTCTTTGAGTATCTAATTGGCTTTTGATAAATACAGGTTTTAATCTTTCACCGGTAATTGGGTTAATTGTAAATGGCTTTTCATTGCGAATATCCAAATCGGCAATGCTAAAATCAAATACCATAGAGAAATAACCATTCTCGCCGACATAAGCACGTAAATCTTTTTCTGGAACATCAATTTCTGCAACTGTCATACTGTTCGCAGGCTTAAAAGTATTCTCAACTAATTCAGTTAAAAACTTATCAATTCCTGGTTGATTCAAAACCCAAGGCACTAAAGAAGCAGAACCATCATCTTTATCAGGTTCAAATTGATATTCAGATAAGGCTTCAGGGGATTTTTTTAAATTACCAATCGCATCAATACGAAATCCAGCAACACCTTTTTTTATCCAGGCATTTATCATATCGATAATATCTTTACGTAATTGTGGATTTTCCCAATTTAAGTCCGGTTGCTCTGGACCAAACGAATTAAAATACCATCGGTCAGTATTTCCTACTCGGCTCCAAACAGAGCAGTCAAAATAAGTACGTAAATTATTAGGCGGAGTCGGTTTATTCCATTGTTTAAAAATATAATAATCCGCATAAGGGCTATTAGGATCTTCGATTGCCGATTTAAACCAAGGATGTTCATCTGAAGAGTGATTTAATACTAAATCTAATAGAATTTTAATATCACGTTTTTTAGCCTCACTGATCAGTTTATCCAATGCCTTGTTATCACCAAAAATAGGATCAACAACGGAATAATCAGCAATATCATAACCGTTGTCTTTCATAGGCGATCTAAAAATAGGGCATAGCCAAATAACATTCGTGCCTAGTGATTGAATATAATCTAATTTTTCAGTGATCCCTGCTAAATCTCCAATACCATCACCATTACTATCGTAATAGCTTTTGGGATAAATTTGATAGACCACGGCTTCTTTCCACCAATTATTAGACATATTCACCTCACTAAGGTAATTAATATATATGGAACTGTTCCATATTTAATATAAGATACTATAAGCACTAAAATAGCGGATAAGGTAATTAACATACTAAAATGTGAAATAGCTCATACTAAAAAAACACAATTACCTCATTAAAGAGGGGTTTGTCTTAATCAGATTAAGATATATTAGACAATCAACTAATTGAAAGGAGCAACAGCATATTCAATGGCCGGGATCCGTGATGTCGCAAAAAAAGCTAATGTCGCCGCAAGCACTGTTTCAAGAGCACTAAATAACAGTGGTTATGTGTCTCAAGTTGCACGAGAAAAAATAAAGAAAGCAGTAGAGGAATTAGATTATATTCCAGATACTTGGCTAAGAAATTTATATCAACAAAAGAGTGCAGTTGTTGGCGTCATTATTAATAGCCTTGAGTACCCTTATTTTGCGACAGTGACTCGTTTTATCGAAAATAAACTCGCCGAAAAGGGTTATAGCATGATGTTATGTGCTACACAAAATAGCAAAGTACGCGAACGTATATTTTTTGATATGCTCAAACGAGGCCAGATTGACGGTATTATTGCAGAATATCTACTATTGGATGACAATGAATATCAGCATATTCAAAAACCAGTAGTCACACTTGACCGCCATCTTCGTGATATTCCGTTGGTTTGTTCTGATCACTATACTGGTGGCCGATTAGCAGCAGAACACCTTATTCAAAAAAGTTGCAAAAAAATACTCTATATCGAAGATAATTCCAGCTATTTATCTTCAACACCTTCTTATCAAAGCTGTTTAGCTTTTAAAGAAACACTTCTTCAATCAGGTATTATACCTATTCCCTGCAAAGTAAATTGGAAAGAAGAAGAGAAAGATTACTTCCATACTTTTGCAACAAGAATACTGACGCAGCATCCCAATATTGATGCTATTTTCGCTGCTGATATTCCTGCGATGGCATTATTTAATGAAGCAACCAGACGAAATATAACCATTCCAGAACAATTAAAAATCGTTGCTTACGATGGAAGTCCTTGGCTAAATCAGACACTGCGCCAATTAACTTGTATTGAACAGCCCTTTGAACAACTGGCTGAAAAAAGCGTAGAAGTGATTAGTGCATTAATTGAGAATAAAGAAATAACAGATAAAATCTCTGTTATTCCAGTGAAGTTTATTCAAGGTGAAAGTAGTTAAAGCATATATTATAAAATCAATTATTCCTTTATTGCCTCTAAGTTATCGAGGCAATAAAAAACATTATTGATTCAACTCTTGTAATAATTTGGTATTGAGATACAACTTTTCACGACCAACACTCATTTCTTCCAACACACCAATTTCAACTAGCTGTTTAAGATATATCGATGCTGTTTGCCGTTTAGCTACACCATGTTGAACAAGATGATCAATCCGGCAATATGGCTGCATAAAAAGAATTTGGATTAGCTCGTAAGTATATATTTTAGGAAGGTTCTCACACACATAATCAGTTGTTTCTTCCATAAGTTTACGTATAGATAATATTTTACTTGTTGTCCATTGAGATGTACTTTCAACAGCCTTTAACATAAATAGTATCCAAGATCCCCAATCACCTTCTTCGGTTACTTTACGTAAAAGCGTGTAGTAATCATCACGCTTTTCCAAGATAAAGCGTGATAAATAAAGAATAGGTAATGTAAGTAATCCGCTTTGAATTAAATACAAAATATTAAGTATTCGCCCTGTTCTACCGTTCCCATCAGGGAATGGATGAATGCATTCAAACTGATAATGTGCAATAGCCATTTTTACTAATGGGTCTAAATCATCTTCATTGTGTATAAAACGCTCCCAATTTGACAGCAAATTACGAATAGACTCTTCACCCTCTGGTGGCGTATACACCACATGATTATTCTGATCACGTAATACGGTACCAGGGGTTTTTCTTATATCAGTTTGTATTGCGCGTAATTTGGTGCAAATTGCTATCGCTGTGTTGGTACAAAGTGGATAAGTTTCAAGATGAGTATAACCATCATAAAGAGCAGTACGATAACGAAGTGCTTCTTTAGTTGCAGGATCAGCACCGACTTGATGATCAATATACTGAAAAAGCTGATCACTGGTTGTTACAATGTTTTCAATACGTGAAGAGTCTTTTGCTTCCAATATTGGAAGGATATTTATCAATAACTCCTGATCAGGAATTAACTCTCCTGCTGTTTTTAATTCAGCAATTGCTGAGCGCGCATTGATGCACGCTTTTAATATTTCACGTGTTTCAATGAGTTCCAGATCTGGTGGTAACAGTGGTAGATCGTTATAGGGTGTTTTAGGAGACCAACTCATATGTTTATAAAACTCATTTATATCGACATATAGCTATAATATGTCGATACCATAAACATGTCACGCTATTATGTTTATAAAAACACGTTTTATCGACATATCACCATAACATGTCGATACCATAAACATGTCACGCTATTATGTTTATAAAAACACGTTTTATCGACATATCACCATAACATGTCGATACCATAAACATGTTTCGCCATTATGTTTATAAAAACACATTTTATCGACACATCGCCATAACATATCGATATCATAATAAAACGCCAAAGAAAGTTACCCTTCTTTGGCGTTTTATTTGATGATGTTTTACGTCGAAATTGAGTAAAAGCTCTCGTTCTTATTTTGCAGGACGAACAGCGATAACTTCAATTTCTACACGCCATGCAGGGTTCGCCAGTTTATAAACTTGGAACGCTGAGCGTGCTGGTAGTTGATCAGTCTTTGAAGCATCATAGAACTTAGAGTAACCGTTCATGAAACCTTTAAAATCCATAGTGCCATTATTTTCTTCACCACCAACTAAGAATACTTGCATCTTAACAACGTCTTTCATATCAAGACCAAGATTATTCAAGTTAGTTTTGATTTGCTCTAGAACATTAATGGTTTGTTCTTCTGTATTACCATAAGAAGCTAATTCACCTTCTGGTGCATTTGCTGATTTCTTAGTAGGAACTTTACCACTTAAGAAAACCAGATTGTTGCCTGCATTAATTTCAACTGCTTCTGAAATAGGCATACCGTCTAATTTATGATGCACAACATTCTCCGCTGCATTTGCGCTTGCTACACCAAAAATAAAAGGCAGGGCAACAAGTAAACTTTTATAGCGCATGAAAACTCCTTAAAATGTTTAATCTACAGTAAAACAAGGGGTTAATTACTACTTAAAACGATCCATTCTAAATGGTGTTGGATCAATAACTGGTTTTTTACCTGTTACAATATCAGCCGTTAATTCACCGGCTGCAGGGCTTTCAGTCATTCCCCAAACTGTAGCGGTATTAATAACTAGGCCTGGATATTCTTTGACCTCAGAAATAATAGGTAATTCATCAAATGTTGGACTAACAACTGCACCCCAACGCTCAACAACTTGAGATTTTTCAAATACAGGGAATTCAGCTTTCATTCTTTGGAACACAGCATCTAAGTGCTCAGTATTTTGTGTTGCTGTTGCAATGCGATATTGTTCGAACGGTGTTTTTTCATCTAATTTCCAAGATGTTGCCATCTTAAATGAATTAAATAAGTCTTCACCGATAGAGAATTCTAATGGTAGCTCACCACCACCTAATAGGTGCATGAACTTAGGTCCTAATAAGAAACTATCTTTCACAATAGAACTTGTGAAAATGCGTGGTGCGACAGCGTAAGTACCATCCGCTTGCTCACGGAAGTGAATGCCGTTTGGTAAATGCACGTTACCACGAGGTGCGCCAGGAACACCTGATACACGTTGCTGTGATAAGTAAACATTCAGCGTTGGAATATCAATGCCCATGTTACCCATAAATAGGCGTGACCAAATACCACCAGCAAGAACAACATGAGATGTTCTAATTGCACCTTTTTCTGTTACAACATCAGAAATTTTACCACCAGCAGTTTCAATACCTCTTACTGCACAGTTGGTGTAGATTTTTACACCAATTTGCTTAGCATAACGTGCTAATGCTGGTGTACCTGTTTCTGGATCAACAGAACCTGAGTCTTCTTCGAAAGCAGCAACAGTCCATGGCGTTTGCGCACCAACAAGACGGTTTGATAACTCATCACCTTTAATAATGCGAGTATTTAATGGCGTATCAAATCCTGCAGATTCTTTTGCTGTTTTGATCCATGCTTGGGCTTTATCAAACGCTTTTTCATCAGCAAGTGCTTCTACGCGACCTTGTGTACGATAACTGGTGTCTGCACCAATTTTCTCGTTCATACCACGCCATAAGATTTTCCCGTAATGATGTAATGGGAAAATTTCTGGTGATGTTTGATAGCTAATAATTTGGCTGTATGCTCGGCCCGATTGTTCACCGCCAATCTCGCCTTTTTCTAAAATAGTGACACTCATGCCACGTTCTGCAAGGTTGATAGCGGTCATGATGCCTTGGATACCAGCACCGATAATCACTGCATCAGACTCTTTAGGTAGAGCACCTTCTGTCCCTTCGACAAATGATACTCTAGATTTAGTTTCAACGAATTTGCCATCACGACGAACCATTGGAACTAACGCAGCACCGCCAGCTAAAACGCCCGCAGCACCAACACCTAAAAGCAGCTTTCTCCTTGAAATTTTCATCTTCTACCTCAGTAATGGATTTACCATTTATATTTATAATGTTATTAATTTGTATCTTTAAAATTGGATATTATCATAGTTCATTATATTGTTAATAATTATAATTATTTGTTAATCATTTCCACCAACAACAATATCCACAGATACAATATGGTTACTTCAATCGTTTTTTCTCATAAAAAAACATCAATTAAAGACATTCATTCTCTGAGGGTAAGATAGTTATACATTGATATATAAGAATATAATTATAAATTATAAGATTTTTGATAAAAAAGATGATTGTTTCTTTAATTAACATTTTGATACAAAATAACATGTAAAGCTGTCAATTTTTGTTTACAAAACGAGCAAAACCTATCGCACAATTGCATAAAATAAAAAGTCGATATTGACGGAGTAATAACCTTTTTTTTACAAAATAAGTTGTTTCACTTTATGACTGGTTTAGTGGTTAATAAGCAGACGAATATGCTTTTAGGAAAAAATAGAAAAGAAAGAGGTTGAACTAAAAATAAAGTAGGAATAAATACAAATTTTCAATAAAAAAAGCCAGAGTATAAACTCTAGCTTTTGCATGTTAATTTCAAAGTAAGCGATATTATGCGCTTATCTCATGGTAACAAATTCTTCGGCTGCCGTTGGGTGAATTGCCACAGTGTCATCAAAGTCTTTCTTCGTTGCCCCCATTTTCAGTGCAACTGCAAAACCTTGTAACATTTCATCCATACCAAAACCAATACCGTGAATACCGACAATTTTTTCATCAGCTCCCACACAAACAAGTTTCATACGGCAAGGTTGGCGATGACGAGTCACTGCACTATACATTGCGGTGAAAGAAGATTTATATACTTTGACCTGTTCAGCACCGTATTGCTCAACGGCTTGAGGCTCTGTTAAACCAACAGTACCAATAGCTGGATGGCTAAAGACAACCGTAGGGATATTCGAATAATCTAAGTGCTCATTAGGTTTATTGTTAAATAAACGCTCTGATAGACGACGGCCTGCAGCAACAGCGACCGGGGTTAATTCAACCGCACCGGTGTTATCGCCCACAGCATAAATTCCCTTTATATTGGTATTTTGGAATTTATCAACTTTGATATAACCTTTTTCGTTTAACTCAACGCCTGTTACTGCCAGATTAAGGTTATCGGTTGCAGGCTCGCGACCAATTGCCCAAATTAAAGTATCGACGGTTTGTTCTGTGCCGTTTTCCAGCTGTAGCGTTAAACTGCCATCTGAATTTTTGATCACCGCTTTAGGGATCGCGTGAGTATGTAGCTTAGGCCCTTCGCTCTCCATCACTTCAAGCAGAGTTTCAACAATTAATGGATCGAAATTACGCAGTGGGGCATGTTTGCGTACAAATAGATGCGTTTCACTTCCTAAAGCATTTAACACACCTGCAAGTTCTACTGCAATATAACCAGCACCAACGACAGCAACACGTTTTGGTAATGCTTTTAACTCAAAGAAGCCGTCAGAATTAATGCCATATTCGGCACCTGGAATATTAGGTTGAACAGGACGTCCGCCTGTTGCAATCAGAATATTATCGGCTGTGATTTTCTCACCGTTGACTTCAATCGTATTCGCATCAACAAAACGAGCAAACCCTTGGATAACATCAACTTTATTATTACCTAATACACGGTCATAAGACTGATGAATACGGTCAATATAAGCAGAACGGCTACTGATAAGAGTATCCCAATCAAAACGATTAACCGTCGTATCAAAACCATAATCAGGGCCATATTGATGAATAGCTTCGGCAATTTGCGCTGCATGCCACATCACTTTTTTAGGTACACAGCCCACATTAACACAAGTGCCACCTAATGCTTTCGCTTCAATTAATGCACATTTTTGGCCATACATTGCTGCTCTATTAATTGATGCGATACCGCCACTACCGCCACCAATGGCGATATAATCGTAATGTTTGCTCGTCATTTCTCTGATCCATTTATCTGTAGAAAAATAGGTAACTCACAGGCTAAGTCTTTCATGTCATAAAGTCTATTATGACAAAATTTAATACATAGCACGTCAGATTTTAGCTTTTACAGTAATAGGCAAAAACAATAATAAGGATGCTTATTCTGGTACAACCCATTCAACTGATGTATGACCAATACCTTCAGGAACTAATGTTTTATGTAACCAAGGTAATATTGATTTCATTTGTGACTCTAGCTTCCAAGGTGGGTTAATCACAATCATACCTGATGCCGTCATACCTAATTGATCACTATCAGGTTTTACTGCTAATTCAATTTGTAAAATTTTACGAATGCCAGTTGCTTCAAGCTCTTTTAGCATACGCTTAATTTGCTGACGATGAACCACTGGATACCAAATCGCATATGTTCCCGTTGCAAAGCGTTTATGACCTTCCACAACACCTTTCACTACAGCAGAATAATCCTGTTTAAGCTCATAAGGAGGATCAATTAATGCGAATCCACGACGACTTGCGGGTGGTAGTTTAGATTTCAATTGGCCAAAACCATCTTCGCGAGAAACTCTCACTCGCGGATCACGAGAAAATTCTGTGCGTAATAGAGGGTAATCTGTTGGGTGTAATTCCGTTAACACCAAAGAATCTTGTTCTCTTAATAGTTTTCCCGCCAATAAAGGAGAACCTGGATAATAACGCAGTTCACCATTTGAGTTTAATTCTCCAACGGCTTCAAGGTAAGGTAAAATAAGCTCTGGTACCTCATCTTGTTGCCATAAGCGTGCAATACCTTCTAGATATTCGCCAGTGCGAGTCGCATGAGCATTGGTTAATTGATAACGTCCAGCGCCAGCATGAGTATCAAGATAAAGAAATGGTTTTTCTTTCTCTTTTAAAGACTCAATGATGAGTGTTTGAACAATATGTTTTAAAACATCGGCGTGGTTGCCAGCATGAAAACTATGGCGATAGCTCAGCATTCTTTATCTTCCGTTAGAAATAAGTATAGCTTAGTAGTGAATTTACTCTGAAAGCTTGATTAAGTTCAGTGTATCAGAAAAAGCCGAACTTCTTCATTGAAAGCGAAAGAAACGTTGTGTCTTAGTGTTCAGTCGTTATGATAATCCTATATTTCACTTAAGATTAGATAGGATATGAAAATGAAAAAAGCACTCTTTACCGCAATTGCATTAACACTGTCTGTTAGCAGTGTGTATGCCAACACTTCAATCAATGGCTGCGAGATTAAAAAACAAAATATCCAAAAACAGATGGAATATGCAAAAGCACACGGTAATCAATACCGCCTACAAGGCTTAGAACGAGCATTACAAAATGTTGAGCGTTATTGCGCACCAGAAAAAGTGGTTGAAAATACGCGCCTTGAATTACGTGAAAAACAACTTGATGTCAAAGAGCGTGAACTTGAATTAAAAGAAGCTCAACTCAAAGGTGATACAGATAAAATCGCCAAACAAGAAAGAAAATTGGCTGAAGAAAAAGCAGAATTAAAAGCTATTGAAGATGAATTAAATCTACTGACAAAATAATTATCATCATAAATCAATGCTTACTCCTTATTTATTTATGAAATACAGAATAGAACAATACGCGAGTAGCCATTTTCTAATTAAACTCAACCAATTCAGAATTACTGTATTGGTTTTGTATTCTTAATTAAGTACAAGGTGATCACGCCTTTTAATAGTTCATCATCTACACTTAAACCAGAACAAACAATTACATCATCTAAATCAGAGGCTAATTACAATAAGCATAAGGTATGTAATAGAAATTAAGCTATGCTATTTTTGAGTAGAAACTATAGTAATACTACTAATTTATTAAAAATGGACTGATCTAATTAAAGAGGATATATGTCAGAAGAGCAGCAACAAAAAACAGCAGATGAAAAAACTCAACTGACTCAGCCACTAAAAAAAGGGCTGGAAAAAGGATTACATGGTGGAAAAAAAGCCATCGGTATTGGGATAAAAATTAGTAATTTCATTACCAATATTCCTTTTATTGCACATCTTATTCGTGCCGCAGAGCGCTTCACTGATAGAATGGGAAATCAGTTTGGTGCCGCTATCACTTATTTCTCATTTTTATCATTAATCCCTGTATTAATGCTTTCCTTTGCCTGTGCCGGTTTTGTTTTAGCCTCAAATCCCGATTTGCTCGCTAAATTAATTACTGGTGTAGCAAATAGTATCGACGATCCAACATTGGCTGCAACCGTTCAACAAAGTATTGATACCGCTGTTCGTCAACGTACAACTGTCGGTTTAACGGGTTTAGCAATTGCACTTTATTCTGGTGTTAATTGGGTTGGTAACTTACGTCAGGCCATTTTGGCACAATCACGACTTGTTTGGGAAAGAAACAAAGAAGAGCAAGAAAAAATCTATTTCCGCTATTTCCGTGATTTCTTAGCGCTGATTGGCTTACTCTTTGCGTTAATTGTCACTATAACACTCACTTCTGTTGCGGGATCAGCCCAAAGAATGATTGTTCATACCTTAGGATTAGATGGCATTGAATGGTTAACGCCGGCATGGACAACCATCGGCCTAACAATCTCCATTACTGCAAACTATTTACTATTTTTGTGGATATTATGGATTTTACCTCGCCATCAACCTAAACGTATTTCTCTTATGAAAGGTACGCTTATCGCCGCCATTGGCTTTGAAATTTTAAAATCCGTAATGACATGGATGCTACCAAGAATAGCAAGCTCACCTTCAGGTGCCGCATTTGGTTCGGTAATAGGCTTAATGGCTTTCTTCTACTTTTTTGCTCGATTAACACTCTTTTGTGCCGCGTGGATCGCCACTGATGGTCCAAATATGCGTAAAGAACAGCTGACTGAAACGCAATCAACATCTTAATTTTATGATAAAACTACAATGGTTAATTCCCTGCATTAACCGTCTATCAATAACGTAATAAGGAAAAAAAATGCCATACGTTAATATTAAAATCACACGCGAAGGTGCAACTGCCGAACAAAAAGAACAACTTATTGCGGGTGCAACACAACTTTTGGTTGATGTCTTAGGCAAAAACCCAGCAACCACAGTCGTTGTGATCGATGAAGTAGAAACGGATAACTGGGGAATAGGCGGTAAAACCGTAACAGAATTACGAGCAGTGGCAAAAAATAAATAAAGAATAATTGCAGAATAAATAAAGGGTGCCAAGTACACCCTTTTTACTGATTTATTTTCCTGATAGATAAGGAAGTAACTATGGTTCAATCAATGACTGATGCTTTTCATGCCTTACCCTCAGCGAGTGCTATTTATATTACAGGTGCCGGCATTCAATACCCTTTTGGTATGGCACATGGATTTGCCGATGAAAGTACCCTGAAAAAATTAACTGTAGATACTCCTTTTCGGATCGCAAGCAATACAAAAACCTTTCTCGCAGCCGCTTTTTTACGTTTATGGGAACAAGATGCTCTGTCCCTTGATGATGACATAACTAAGTATTTAAGTACTAATTATCAACAGACATTATTAGAGCTAGGGTATGATCTTAACACTATCACATTGCGCCATTTATTAAGCCACAGCAGTGGTTTATTTGATCACGCAAATGAAGCTTACCTTGAGAAAGTCATAAATAGCCCCACCCATCAGTGGACTCGAGAAGAACAGATCGCGCATTATGCTCACCAAGGTTTTCCCATTATCCCTGCTGGAAAACGCTTTATTTATTCAGATACTGGATACATCTTATTAGGCGATATTCTTTCTCAATTTATGAGAAAAAATATGGCTACAGCAGTTCGTGAATTATTACATTTTCAAGACTTAGATTTACCCCAAACATGGTGGGAAGGTCTGGAGCCACAACCCATATCCAAGAAAACTCGCGCTAGACAATTTGCCGGGGAACATGAAGGTACTCACATTGATGCCTCAATGGATACTTTTGGTGGTGGAGGTCTTGTGATGACAACGCTTGAATTAGCTAAATTCACAGCAGATCTTTTTGAAGATAGAGTGTATGCACATCCATCCACCTTAAAAGAGATGAAATGGCAAGGCTCACATACTGGTGCTACAAATTATCGTTTAGGGTTGATGGCTGAAGAGACGAACTTAGGGACTCTTTATTATCATCTAGGTTATTGGGGTTCTGTTGCTTGTTATTTGCCTGAAAAACAAATTGCTATTGCAGGCTTTACAACTCAAAAAAATAACCGTGAAGCATTAACTGAAATAATTAAAGAAGCATTTAAACGCCTTTAATATTAAAAAAGCAAAAAGCCAAAAATGTATTAATAACACTTTTGGCTTTTTTAATTATATAAACGCTAATTTTTTATATCAGCACAACGAATTATTTTATGGTTATTTCTTCGCCGGAGTTGTCACTGTAGGTGTTTCCACCGTTTTATTTGGTGCCGTATTAGCGGGTTCTGAAGCTGGTGTATTTACTACTTCTGGATGAACTTGCTTTTCAAATTGAATACGCAATTCACCTAAATTTACGGTCGGTGTTTCACCACTTTGCGTTAATACAAAAGTAATATCTTCAGACAATACTCTTGAAAGCTCCTGATTTAATGTTTCTTTAGTTAAACCGGCTAAAAATGCTTGGCGTAAACGTTGATATTGCTCAGGAGGAATATCAATAATATTGCTTTGTTGTGATAACAAACGCTGATTAATTAAAATAGCCGTACTTGTTTTTGCATAGCGGGCAAAAAGCTGTGTTAACTGAAGTTGTTTCTCTTGTTGAAGCTCTTTATATAACTCATCGCTAATGCCTTGATTACGCAAACGACCTAATTCTTCACCCACCCATGATGCTAACGCTGGAATATTTGCTGTCGCAGTATCAACATTCAAAGAACAACTGGCGCGCTGATATTGTACTCTGCAATCAATGTTAACTTGCGTACTGTCATTTTCTTTACGTTGTTCAAGGCTACGGCCTAAATGAACAAAGATCACTTCGCGTGCTAAATCACTTAACCAATATTTATTTAACGCATCAGAGTCTTTTACTGGCGACCAATCTAGATCCCAAATTAAAGAAATTTGATCTTTAGCTCGCATGGGCTCTTGTACATATAATGTTTCAGGCTTCATATCTGCCAACATCGGTACTGGAACAGGGGTAACTCGCTTTCCAGATAGCGATGAAAAGGCCTGATTAATACTTTCGGTCAATACTCGATTATCAACATTGCCAGTAATATAAAGCGTCATCATATCAGGGGTATACCAACGCTGTTGATAATCTGATAATTCTTTTGTATTAACTGACTGATTAACTGGCTTACCGGGATTGTGGCCTTTTAGATTAGATCCTTCAAGACGTGAGCGCCAAATAGGATCTTCAATATTAAGTGGAAATGTGGCAATAGGAAGTGGGGACTGAACAGCGTTACGGACTGCATTTTCAGTATATTGCGCTGGCTTAGCAATTCCCGCAAGCAATGCAAAAGCATCTTTTAATAGTTCAGGTTGGTTATTTGGCAGACTTAAATTATAAACCGTAAAATCGTATGAAACGATCATTGGCGGTAACGGATAATCTGGATCTAACGCATTTTTCCATAAGTTATCGCGCTTCTCTGGTGTCAGGCCTGTATTTTCTAATACATTGAGTTTAGACACCAAGGATGAAAAACCCGTTTCACTGCTTTTCTCTGATAAAGAACCTGTATTCACTAATAAACGAATTTGTATTCTATCATTAGGGCGTTGCGGTGTTTGTAAGATTTGCCACTGAAAACCATTTGCTAGTCGCCCTTCTTGCCAAGCAGGATCAGGCTGTAAAGCTTCGGCCTGAACTTGGCAAACAACAGCGCCAAACATAACGCTTCCCAATAAAATTCGTGTCATTACACCCTGCATGTGAACCTCTGTTTTATTAATCCTTGGTATTAAACCACTTATGAGGTTTAACAATAAGCGCCAAAAGACATGTTAGATGTTTGATGTCTATTTTTTGTATTATCATTCTTTGTCACCACAGAAACATGAAATGAAATCACTATAGTGATTAGACTCATTATGGCGTAAGAAGGTTCAGACCTTCGGCAATTTTTGATCAGATTTTTGATGATTATATCCTTTAACCAGCAAACCAATCTCATCATCACGATGTGATTCTGGACAAGATAAAGCAGAAACTTGGCTATCTTTATTAAGAGTAACGGCTATTTGGCGTAAAGGTTTCACCACAATACGATTGATACACCAGCTAATCGCAACCGTTAGAATAAGTCCCATTAACAGATATGTGGTTAACATTAGTGCGACAGTGTTGCTGGCAAAACGATAAAAACGGTTTGTGTCAGCCTGTAAAATAAGATAGCCGGTATAAGACTTATCATCTGTTGAAGTAATACCTAATGGCTGTAATGGAATAACAGCCTCAACAGGGATACCAAAAAGCCAGCTTGAGAAATCAGATACGTCTTTTTTGGGTGCAAAATCTAAGTTCATCACTTGAATATTCTCAGGTTGCATCACTATCGCTTTACCGAGGATACCTGTTGCTTTTAACCCAATTATCTGTTTTTTGGCATCATTTAAATCTGATCGTAACAATGCATCAGCAAGTGGTTGCTGGATACTGACACCCGCATTAAAAAGCTGATTTTGATAATCTTCACGGCGTTGATCTATCAAATAGACAAGTTGGATACTGATAAAAATAGCAATAGTCACCAACGTAACGCCCGCAACTGCGGCCATCTGTTTTATTGTTAATGAATGTTTAAGATGAGGTTTCATCATTGCTATTTCCAATATACATACTTGAACAGAGTGATTATACTGTATTTTTTAGATTATGTATCACCCTCAATAAAGAAAATAGCGCGATAAAAACTGTCTTTCCATTAAAACTAAAGTAGATAAATATATAATTATTATTATTTGAGTATAGTTGTAAGATAAAAATAGTAAAATGAGATAAATACTGGGTTTCACTTTTTTAACCGCAATATTGCCATATTATTTTTATTATAGAATATATTTCACTAAAAAACACAATACCATGTAAATTTAAATCTATAAAAATCTTATTAAGATGTTAAAAACAAAAATAAAAGAATAATAATATTTTAATATATAAATATTTTTTATTTTTAATACCAGCACCACTTAATATTTTAAGAAATTCACATAAAATAACATTTAATATTTACCGAATCATAATAGGATTGTTTCATTTAGATTAGCTTAATATAATTAAAAAAAGGAACAATATATTTTAATATATTGCTCCTCTTTGATTAAATATATTCTTTTTTATTTAAGGTGCTATGTTATCTTGCTCAACAGCAAAACAAGCAATAAGTTGGCCATTATAATCTTTTAAAGTTGGCTGTAATTGACTGCATGGCCCAAATGCACGACGGCAACGTGCTGCAAAAGCACACCCTGGTGGTGGATTTAACGGGCTTGGCAATTCTCCTGTTAATTTAATACGTTCGCGTCTTAATTCAGGTGTTAATCTTGGCGTTGCTGATAACAAGGCTTGTGTATAAGGATGCTGAGGGTTTTCAAAAATTTGAGCCTTAGTACCTTTTTCTACACAACGTCCTAAATACATCACAATAACTTCATCTGCAATATGCTCAACAACGGAAAGGTCATGAGAAATAAAGACATAAGAAAGCCCCATATCCTGTTGAAGATCCATCATTAAATTTAGCACTTGAGCACGCACTGAAACATCGAGAGCAGAAACGGGTTCATCCGCCACCACAATATCCGGCTCAAGCATTAAACCACGAGCAATAGCAATACGCTGACGTTGACCACCAGAAAACATGTGGGGATATCGGCTATAATGCTCTGTTTTCAATCCCACTTTTGCCATCATTGATAATACTTTTTCTTTACGTTCAGATACGTTAAGTGTCGTATTGATCAAAAGTGGCTCTTCTAGAATTTGTCCCACCTTTTTACGGGGGTTTAATGATCCATAAGGATTTTGAAATACAATTTGGATCTTTTGGCGACGCAATTTCTCTGCTGATTTATCTTTGATCAACAGATTCTGCCCACGGTAAGAAAGCTCCCCTGAAGTGGGGATCTCAATCATGGTTAATAATCGACCTAATGTCGATTTTCCACATCCTGATTCGCCAACAATCGCCAAGGTTTTACCTCGCTCTAACTCAAATGAAACACCATCGAGCGCTTTCACTGTTTTCTCTTTTGAAAACAGCCCTCCTTTAACATTGTAATACTTGGCTAAATTGACCGCCTTTAATAAGGGAGTAGTGACATTTGGATTAACTTCAACCATGAGTAGGTCTCCCTGTATTATCTAACGGTGTATGACATTTCACGCGATGTGTTCCCAATTCTCTTAAAGCAGGTTCTGTTTTATAGCATTCATCATGAGCATAAGGACAACGAGGATTAAGTAAACATCCCGTTGGTCTATCATAGCGACCTGGTACAACCCCAGATAATGAAGTTAATCGCGCTTTGTTGCTGGCAAATTCAGGTAATGCTCTTAATAGTGCCTGTGTATAAGGATGACGAGGTGATTTAAAAATTTCTGATGCCTTTCCTGATTCAACAACTTGCCCTGCATACATCACAATAATGGTGTCGGCGGCTTCTGCCACTAATGCTAAATCGTGAGTGATAAGCACTAGCGCCATATTTTCTTGCTTTTGTAAATCCAACAATAGTTCGATGATCTGCGCCTGAATAGTTACATCCAGAGCCGTTGTCGGTTCATCAGCAATCAATAATTTAGGGCGACAAGCAATCGCCATTGCAATCATCACTCGCTGGCTCATACCGCCAGAAAGTTGATGAGGATACACATCTAAACGTGAAGCAGGATCAGGAATACCCACCAACGTTAAAAGGTCGATAGCACGTTGTTTACGTGTTTTTCGGCTTCCACCTTGATGAACTTTCAATGCTTCCATGATTTGATAGCCAACCGTAAAACAGGGGTTTAGGCTGGTCATTGGATCTTGGAAAATCATTGCGACATCGGCTCCCACCAAATTACGTCGCTCTGATTCAGAGATTTTCATTAAATCTCTGCCATCAAAATAAAGCTCTTGAGCACTTACTCGCCCCGGAAAATCAATCAGCCCCATAATAGCCAGTGAGCTCACAGATTTACCTGAACCAGACTCTCCAACAATACCAACGACTTGCCCTTCTTCAACTTGATAGCTAATTCTGTCTACCGCTTTAAACGGAGTATCTTCATCACCAAAGTGAACCGATAATTGATTAATATTTAATAATGCCATCTTCTTACTCCGTTACTGCTTTAATTTCGGATCAAGCGCATCTCGTAAACCGTCACCCATTAAATTAAAGGCAAGCACAGTAAACAAAATAGCAAGACCAGGGAACGTCACAACCCACCATGCACTTTGTGTAAACTGCAACACGTCAGATAACATAGTTCCCCACTCAGAAGTTGGAGGCTGAGCGCCCATACCTAAAAAGCCCAATGCCGCCATATCTAAGATTGCATTAGAAAAACCTAAAGAAGCTTGAACAATTAAAGGCGCAAGACAGTTAGGTAAGATATTGATAAACATTTGGCGCATTGACCCCGCACCAGCAACGCGAGACGCAATAACATAGTCACGGTTTACTTCAATTAAAACAGCAGCTCGTGTTAATCGGACATAATGAGGTAAAGCAACAAAAGTCAGTGCAATAGACGCATTAACGATAGAAGGCCCAAAAATTGCTACCAGCACTAATGCCAATAATAAACTGGGTAATGCCAACATAATATCGACCACTCGCATAATGCCGATATCCACAAGACCACCAAAATAACCTGCTGCTAGCCCTAGAATAATTCCTAAGATAAGTGACAGTACGACAACGATACAGCCAACTAATAATGAAAGACGAGCACCAAACATTAAGCGAGAAAGAATATCTCTGCCAACATCATCAGTACCTAGAATAAATTGCCAACTTCCTCCTTCTTGCCAAACAGGAGGCGCTAATAAGAAATCACGAAATTGCTCATTCGGTGCGTGAGGCGCAAGAAAGCCTGCAAATAACGCAATCAGCAACATAATTACGATATAAATTAATCCAACAACTGCGCCCTTATTTTGTTTAAAATAGTGCCAAAATTCTTGGAAGGGTGTCATGGGAGCCGGTGCATTGATGACCGGTGTAACTTTATTTTCAGTCATTATGCATTCCTTATTTTTTATGGCGAATACGTGGATTCACAATGCCATAAAGAACATCAACCAACAGATTGACAAAAATAATCATCGTTGCAATTAACAGCACACCACCTTGAACTACGGGGTAGTCTCGTCGTTGTAAGGCATCAATTAACCAGCGTCCTAATCCCGGCCATGAGAAGATGGTTTCTGTTAAGATTGCGCCAGCCAGCATTGTCCCAACTTGTAATCCAATAACAGTGACAACAGGCAACATCGCATTACGTAATGCGTGAATAAGAATGACGCGAGCACGGCTTAAGCCTTTTGCTCTTGCTGTACGAATATAATCTTCCCCTAATACTTCAAGCATTGAAGAGCGTGTCATACGCACGATAACCGCTAGAGGAATGGTTCCTAATACAATTGCAGGTAAAATAATATGATGGATAGCATCAATGAAATCCCCTTCTTCACCCCAAATAAAGGTATCAATTAGCATAAATCCGGTAAGAGGATTACTGTCATCTAAAAAGACACTATCAGCGAGACGTCCAGATACTGGCGTTAGGTCTAATTTTACAGACACCAGCATGATTAACATGATCCCCCACCAGAAAATTGGCATGGAATAACCTGCTAATGACACACTAATCGCAGTATGATCAAAGATAGAGCCACGTTTCACCGCAGCTAAAACGCCCACAGGAATACCGACTGAAACCGCAAAGATCATGGCACAAACGCCAAGTTCTAAAGTGGCTTTAAAACGAGGTAAAAATTCATCCCAGACAGGAATGCGGCTTTTTAATGAAATCCCCAAATCACCATGAAGAATACCATTTAGGTAATTAAGGTATTGTTGCCATAACGGTTTATCCAACCCTAACTCCGCCATTAAATAAGCATGGCGCTCTGGAGATAGACCACGCTCACCCGCCATAATCATTACCGGATCGCCGGGAATAAGATGTACGAAAATAAACGTAAGTAATGTAATTCCGATAAACGTAGGGATCACAAGTCCCAAACGTTGAAGGATAAATTGCAGCATATCCTAGTTCTCTTTTCAAACATCAGCTAAAAGATAGCGCTGATAAATCAGGAGAAAATCCCCTGCGCCCACAGTGTACTGAATGTATTCTTTATTATGGAATAGCGGTGCCTTTCATGAAGAAAGACACCGTACTTAAGTAAGGTATTGCTATTATTTCAGAGAGACATTCTCGAAGTGATGTTTACCTAATGGATCAACCACATAGTTCTCCACTTTTTTACTCACTGGCTCATATACCGTAGAGTGAGCAATAATTAGTGCAGGAGCTTGATCGTGCATAACGACTTGAGCTTGTTTATAAAGCTCGACACGTTTTTCATGATCTGACGCTACTCGCGCAGGCTGGATCAGATCTTCAAATGGCTTATAGCACCACTTAGAATAGTTTGAACCTTGCTCTTTCGCAGCACAGCTAAATAATGTCGCAAAGAAGTTATCTGGATCCCCATTATCCCCAGTCCAACCCATCATTACCGCTTGGTGTTCGCCGGATTTAGCACGTTTGAGATATTCACCCCACTCGTAACTTACAATTTTGGTTTTAACGCCAATTTTTTCCCAATCCGCTTGTACCATTTCAGCCATACGACGTGCATTTGGGTTATAAGGGCGTTGTACTGGCATTGCCCATAAATCGATAGTAAAGCCATCAGCAAGACCCGCTTCTTTTAGCAGTGCCTTGGCTTTTTCAGGGTTATATTCATAATCAACAATATCATCGTTATAACCCCACATTGTTGGTGGAATAAGATTTTTTGCTTTTTGGCCTGCACCTTGGTAAACCGCTTCAATAATCGCGTCTTTGTTCACAGCCATACTTAATGCTTGGCGAACTTTTTGGTTATCTAGAGGTTTCTTCTCAACGTTAAACGAGATATAACCCACGTTTAAGCCCGGCTGTTCTAACAGATTGATATCGCTATTTTGTTTCATTTTCGCAATATCAGCAGGATTTGGGAAAGGCATCGCCTGACACTCACCTTTTTGCAATTTAGCATAACGCACAGAAGCATCAGGTGTAATAGAGAAAACTAAGCGATCAATGTCTGGCTTTTTACCCCAATATTGGTCATTTGCTTTATAAAGAATACGAGAATCTTTTTGATATTGTTGTAATTGGAAAGGCCCTGTACCAATAGGATCTAAATCTACTTTTTCAGGTGTTCCTGCTTTCATCATATTATCGGCATATTCCGCAGATAATATGGATGCAAAGTCCATTGCCATATCAGCAATAAAAGGCGCTTCTGAACGTGTTAAAACAAAACGAACGGTATGATCATCAACTTTTTCGATTTTCTCGATCATGTTGTTCATGTCCATTCCTGAGAAGTATTCGTAACTTCCGCCAGACACTTTATGGTAAGGATGTTGTGGGTCCATTTGACGCATAAACGTATACATTACGTCATCTGCGTTAAATTCACGGGTTGGCTTAAAGGTTTTGCTACTATGCCAACTCACGCCTTTACGTAAATGGAAGGTATACACCTTACCATCATCACTCACATCCCAACTTTCAGCGAGTCCTGGAATGATTTCCGTTGTACCCAATTTAAATTCAACTAAACGATCATAAATAGGTACCGAACTTGCGTCATAGGTTGTTCCTGAGGTAAATAGCTGAGGGTTAAATCCTTCAGGTGAACCTTCGGAGCAATATACTAATGTTTTTGCCTGCACACCCGCAGAAACAGCTAATGCAAGTAGCCCGATTGTTGCGGTTAAAATTCCTGTCTGTTTTTTGGAGCTTTTCATCATTACTCTCCGAAATTGTTCTGTTGTGTTTTGGCTTCCTGTTTAAAAACGGAATGCCTTTTTATTTTGTCATTGTTCAATTAACCAACTGTATCCCCTTACGTCAATAAGGGTCTACTCCGTAAAAAGAACAAGTTATAAACACAAATGAAACGAATATCGAACAAACTCAGAATAAAAAAACAAGTCTCTGACTAATATCTAGTCAATAAAACCACACATTAAGAAATCCTTAAGTGAAATGACTGTTTTAAAAAAAGCTATGATTTGTGATTAACCGCTTAAATATTGAACGAATATTTTGAAATGAAACAAAGAACTTGGTGCTTTATTCTGTTATGGAAGAAAAATAATCACCTTGCTAGAGGATCCTGATTTTAGTTTTGATCAGGCAAATAGAGTGAAAAGTATTAATCTTTGCCTCTTAGCAAATCACTTAACTAGATAAGACCATGAAATTCAGTCTGTTATTAATGATTTTAATTCTTTCATAGTGAAAAATTTATATTCTTTAAGCATTATCAGAAGTTCTATCGCCCATAAAAAGTGGCATTGAAAGAAAATTTAAAGACATCTTTAGACTGTTTATTAAAATTATTAAAAACGTCTAAAATAATTTAATGCCTAAACAACTTTATAGGTCAGCGAAACCTACTGCATTTTTAGCCAATATTTATCTTGATTTGGAAAATATTTCCACAGCTCTCTGTTTCTGAACTGTATGGGAGTTTGGAATGCAAATAGAGATGAGATAGAAGTAAGGTTGATCGAGAGAAAACACCTTTTATGGTGAAATCAAAAATAAGAGTGAGGTATTTTTGGTAAGACTAAAACGACAAAACCCCGCTTTAAAAGCGGGGTTTCTTAATATGGTCGGCGAGAGAGGATTCGAACCTCCGACCCACTGGTCCCAAACCAGTTGCGCTACCAGGCTGCGCTACTCGCCGAAAACGAGGTGCATCTTACTGCCAGAAACCCACTGCGTCAATACTTTTTTAGTATCTCCTGACTGTTCGTATGGTTTTCAACCAAAACGCTTGATTTTTAACTTTTTTATCATAAAATCCACCCACTTTTAGCGTAACTATAACAATCGGCTTCTTCTATATTCTCTGCAAATTCTGTTTTTCTTTACATTGCTGATAAAAAACAAGAAAAAATAACAAATTTATTCGCTAATACTATCGTTTATTTTATATGCTTTTTATATAATTTACTTATGTCAAATAAGGTGGGTAGTTTAGAGAATGAAACAATGTTGGTGGAGCCTCGCATTACTCCTGTTGTTAACCACACTTCCAGCCCAAGCATCCACGGCACATGCTTGCCGAGTGTACTTTAAAGAAGCAGACAAATTTATTCAGTATATTTCTCAACGTGAGGATCTAAAGCATAATATACCTGAAATTAAAGGAAATTTTGAGCAAAGTAAAAAACAGATAATGGCAGCATCGCTAACAGAACAAAAAGTAATATGTGATAAAGAAATGCAAGAGCTTAATAGCCTTAATAAAATGTTCGGCCCTAAAGAAGAAACAGTATTAAATAAATAGCCCTATAAATAGTTAAATAAACAGATAATGACTAAATAGAATTACTTATTCGTTATTTAGTCATTATTTTGATATTAATTCTTATTTTCATAATTATTATCTGCTGTTGTACTTTCTAATCTTTTTACTCGTTCTTTTGGTGAGTTATCACTTTTATCATCACTCTTGGTATAATAATCATAAGGCAGTAACAAAGTATCTAATACTGCACTAAAAGGAAAATCTAAAAGAACTAAGGGTTTCATTGCCCACCCTGTTTCATCATCTTTTAGCATTGCCATATTATTTTTTGTCCCTGAATAAAGCTCTTTATTGGGGCCAGCATGTGTCATAACGCTAGAACATCCCGTCAACAAGGTCATTAAAAATGTGATTAATGTTAAATTTTTACTCGTCTTTCTAAATATCATAGGGCACCTATAAAACAAGATCAGGAGTCAACACTTTTTATCATATAGTTAAACCTGTTTTCTCTTATAGGACAAGAGAAAGATGATATAAAATAGCTTAATTTTTCAATAATTAAATAAATAAGCATGCACAAAAAACCTTATTAATATAATTAAAAAAAACATAATAAAATTACCAATTATTATGTTTCTCTGATATTAAAATTCAACCCTCTTTATTTTAAAAAAACATTTTAACTCTATATTTATCTTTCTTATTTTTTTGATCTTTATATATTCCGAATCTGTGCGATAAGACACAGCGACTTTCTTTGTTCTTTGCCAAAATAGGTTTATCGTTTTAGCTCAATTTTTTAATTTTTATTTTTTGAGTATAGGATCTTTTTTATGAGTGATATTGCATTAACAATGGTGATGTTGTCATTAGCAGGCGCTCTAGGTCTTTGGATTGGCAATATCAAAATCTATCGAGTCAGCCTAGGAATAGGCGGCGTTCTTTTTGGTGGTATAATTATTGGGCATTTTGCTCAACACTATAACCTTTCACTCAACGCACAAACTCTTCATTTTATTCAAGAATTCGGTCTTATTCTTTTCGTTTATACCATTGGTATTCAAGTTGGCCCTGGTTTTTTCTCTTCATTACGTGTTTCTGGATTAAAACTCAACGCCTTTGCGATTTTCATTATTCTTCTTGGTTCTATCATCACCGCCTCAATTTATCGCTTATTTGATGTTCCTTTGCCTATTATTTTGGGTATTTTTTCTGGTGCTGTCACCAATACCCCGTCTCTGGGCGCTGGGCAACAGATACTCACTGATTTACATATTGATCCTGCTTTAATCGGGCAAATGGGAATGGGCTATGCGATGGCTTATCCTATGGGAATTTGTGGCATCTTGTTAGTTATGTGGCTTATTCGTGTGTTTTTTAAAATCAACATTGATGAAGAAGCGAAAACCTTTAGTAACCAGCAAAATAGTACTAAAGAGGCACTACATACTATTAATATTGCCATTAAAAACCCCAATTTAGATGGTTTATTAATGCAAGATATCCCACTACTCAATGAAGATGCCATTGTATGCTCTCGTTTAAAACGTGGTGATAACATTATGGTACCGATGCCATCAACGATTATTCAGTTAGGGGATTTGCTGCATATTGTTGGCTCGAAAGAAGATCTTAATAAAGTACGCCTTGTATTAGGCGAAGAGGTTGACGCTTCACTCTCAACATCAACCAATTTACTACAATCAGTACGGATCGTTGTCACGAATGATTCCGTACTCAGTAAGCGTTTAAAAGATCTTGATCTTAAAAGAAAATACGATGTTGTCGTAACTCGATTAAACCGCGCAGGTATCGAACTAATTCCAAGCAATAACAGTATGTTGCAGTTCGGGGATATTCTTAATGTTGTTGGTCGCCCTGAATCTATAGAAGCGATTACTGTCCTGTTAGGTAATGCTCGTCAAAAATTAGAGCAAGTTCAAATGCTACCCGTTTTTATTGGTATTGGATTGGGGGTTTTACTTGGCTCTATTCCTATTTTCATTCCCGGTATTCCCGTAGCTCTTAAACTGGGATTAGCCGGTGGCCCTCTTGTTGTTGCCTTAATTTTAGGGCGTATTGGAACATTCGGTAAGCTCTATTGGTTTATGCCACCAAGCGCAAACTTAGCATTGCGTGAATTGGGCATTGTCATGTTTCTAGCCGTAGTAGGGCTAAATTCTGGTGGCGAATTTGTTGAAACCTTAATTTATGGTCAAGGGCTGAGTTGGATTGGCTACGGCATTCTTATTACACTATTACCGTTATTAATTGTGGGGATCATAGCCAGGATCTTCTTTAAACTTAATTATTTAACTCTTTGCGGAATGTTAGCTGGTTCAATGACCGATCCACCTGCACTGGCCTTTGCCAATTCAATACATAGCTCAAGTGGAGCTGCGGCACTTTCTTATGCCACCGTTTATCCTTTAGCGATGTTTTTACGCATAATAACACCACAATTAATGGCACTTATTATCTGGAGTTTGTAGCAAAAATAATAAATATATTAATCAGTTGAACCTAATATGTTACTAAAATCCACATTTTGCTTAGCAGAGGGATAATTAAGGCCATGAATGGCTCTTATTTAAGCCATAGATTTTATGATTGTCTGTTTTAATAGTTCTCGTGCTAAGAAATTTAGATTGAGACGGATTGCTAAATATTTAGTAATCAATTTCTTTCCGTCAAACTTATGCTCAAAAGTCCTCGTTATTGTCTTTGCCCCTTCTTCTCGCTGAAGGGGCATTTTTATTAGATATTCACTGGCTGATAGATATTCTCGATTTCTTCAGCCAGAATTTTTATTCCTTTCTCTATCAATTCAGGCTCAGGCACGTAATTCATACGCATACATTGATGAGCGTGATCCCATGAATCTTCTAATCCCGGAAAAAAGTAATGCCCCGGCACCATTAATACACCGCGTTTTTTCAAACGACGATATAGCTCTTCACAAGAAACAGGTAAGTCTTTAAACCACAACCACAAGAAAATAGCGCCTTCTGGTTTATGAATAAGGCAACGTTCTTCAGGCAAGTAACGGCGAATAATATCAATAGTTTCAAGCACTCGTTGATGATAAAAAGGCCCAATTATCTCTTGAGATAATCGCATCAAATCATCACGTTTTAGCATTTCTAATGCCATTGCAGGTCCAATTCCACCAGGTGCAAGACTAATAATGCCATTCACATTTGTAATGGCCGAAATCAGCTCTTCACTGGCGATGATAATGCCACAACGTGCGCCGGGTAAACCTAACTTAGACAGGCTCATACATAGAATAGTATTGTCATTCCAACGAGGTGTTGCTTGAGTGAAAATGATACCCGGAAAAGGAACACCATAAGCATTATCTATAATAAGAGGGATATTATGCCGTTTAGCTAAGTCCTCTAGCTTTTCAACTTCGTCATCAGTAATAACATTACCCGTTGGATTTGTTGGTCTAGAAACACAAATAGCCGCAATATCATCACCAATTTCAAGATGAGCAAAATCAACATGGTATTTGAATTGCCCATTTGGCAACATTTCTATAGTTGGCTTATTTGCAACAAACAGATCTTCTTCTAATCCAGAATCGGCATAACCGATATATTCAGGCGCTATAGGAAAAAGAATTTTACGTTTCTTGCCTTCAGGCGTTGTACCACCTAATAAATTGAACAAATAGAAAAAAGCACTTTGGCTACCATTGGTTAATGCAATATTTTTTGCCGAAATATTCCAGCCTAGCTTCTCTTTTAAACATGCCGCCAACGCTTGTAACATAGCATCTTTGCCTTGCGGGCCATCATAGTTACAAACTGCATCACTTAACGTGCCATTTTCTGTCATCTCTTTAAGTAACTGGCGGAAATAGTTGTCCATTTCAGGAATATGCGCAGGATTACCACCTCCCAACATCACGGCACCCGGTGTCCGTATTCCTTCATTTAAATCTTGCATCAAGCGAGCAATGCCTGAATGTTGAGCAAATTTTTGCCCGAATTGTGATAGTTGAGTCATCTTTGCAGGTATCTTCTATGTTGCTTTCTCGTTAAGAAATACCATACCGCGAGCTTTAATCTGCATCAATAGTTATAATAGAAATGATAAAATAGGAATATTAATACAGATTTAAATATTGAAATATAAAACCAATAACCTATTAAGTTAAAGATAACTCAACCCACATTTTACTTTTTATTGGTGTTTTCACTCTCTTCTTGGCGACAAAAACAAGAGAGAATATGGTCATTCACCATACCAACGGCTTGCATAAAAGCGTAGCAAGTTGTTGTACCAACAAATTTAAAACCTTTTTTCTTTAACGTTTTTGCCATTTTATCTGAGATTTCAGTGGACGCAGGTACTTGTGATATATCATCCCACTGATTAACAATTGGTTTATTATCAACAAATTGCCAAATAAACTGACTAAAATCTTCACCTTGCTCTTCCATTGCCATAAAAACACGCGCGTTATTAATAATGGCGTTAATTTTTCCTTGATGACGAATAATTGCAGGATCTTGCAATAAAGCTTCAACATCCTTATCTGTCATTTTGGCAATTTTTTCAGGTGAAAAATTAAAAAAACAGCGACGAAAACCTTCTCTTTTTTTGAGTACGGTATACCAAGATAGCCCGGCTTGTTGGCCTTCGAGGCAAATCATTTCAAAAAGTTTGTATTTATCTCGTTCAGGTTTTCCCCATTCATCGTCGTGATATGCCAAATATTCAGGATCACTGGTTACCCAATCGCAACGCTGTTTATTCATTTTCTCATTCCTTGTTAGCAATAACTTGTAATAGCACCATTTTATATACTGTATGAATATACATGTAAATAGGTGAAAAAAAATTCAATCTAATTCTTTGAGCATAGCCATAAACTCAATTAAGGGATTATTTTTTTGATCGGAGGAAAATTGCCCGCATTCCTTGCTGTATATCTTTCGTCTAGAAGGTATACTGAAACCTTTCTTTTTATTCTATGTATCGCCATGCGGATATAACATGCAAAAGTTTGATACCAAAACCTTTCAAGGTCTTATCCTGACACTACAGGATTACTGGGCTCGCCAGGGCTGTACCATTGTCCAACCATTAGATATGGAAGTGGGTGCCGGCACATCGCATCCAATGACCTGTTTACGAGCATTAGGGCCAGAGCCTATTGCTGCGGCTTATGTACAACCTTCACGTCGCCCTACTGACGGACGCTACGGTGAAAACCCTAACCGTTTACAGCACTATTACCAATTCCAAGTTATCATTAAGCCATCACCGGATAACATTCAAGAACTGTATCTTGGCTCTTTAAGAGAGTTAGGTTTAGACCCAACTATTCATGATATTCGTTTTGTAGAAGATAACTGGGAAAACCCAACACTGGGTGCTTGGGGCTTAGGCTGGGAAGTTTGGCTCAACGGCATGGAAGTCACGCAATTTACTTACTTCCAACAAGTCGGTGGATTAGAGTGCAAACCTGTTACAGGCGAAATTACTTACGGCTTAGAGCGCCTTGCCATGTATATTCAAGGCGTAGATAGTGTCTATGACTTAGTTTGGTGTGATGGCCCATTAGGTAAAACCACCTATGGTGATATTTATCATCAAAACGAAGTTGAGCAATCAACTTATAACTTTGAATATGCTGATGTAGACTTCTTGTTCTCTTGCTTTGAACAGTATGAAAAAGAAGCCCGCGAGTTGTTAGAGTTAGAAAAACCTCTGCCTTTACCTGCCTATGAACGTATCTTAAAAGCAGGACACACCTTTAATCTATTGGATGCACGTAAAGCGATTTCAGTGACAGAACGTCAACGTTATATTTTACGTATCCGTACTTTAACCAAAGCGGTTGCTGAAGCATATTATGCTTCTCGTGAAGCGCTTGGTTTCCCTATGTGTAAAAAGTAAGAGGCTATCATGACAACTGAGACTTTCCTCGTGGAAATCGGCACGGAAGAATTACCGCCGAAAGCGCTTCGTTCTTTAGCCGAATCTTTTGCTGCTAATTTTACTGCTGAGCTGGATAACGCCAATATCACTCATGGTGATGTATCTTGGTTTGCAGCTCCTCGCCGTTTAGCCATTAAAGTGGCCAATATGGCAAAATCACAAGCAGATAGAACCATTGAAAAACGTGGTCCTGCGATTGCTCAAGCATTTGATGCTGATGGTAAACCAACAAAAGCGGCTGAAGGTTGGGCAAGAGGTAATGGCATTACGGTTGACCAAGCAGAACGCTTATCAACAGATAAAGGTGAATGGTTATTTTATCGTGCAGAAGTAAAAGGTGAAGCTGTTAACCAATTACTGATTGGCATGGTAAGCACTGCATTATCAAAATTACCAATTCCAAAATTAATGCGCTGGGGCGATAAAGAAACTCACTTTGTACGCCCTGTTCATACTGTCACTTTATTATTAGGTGATACTGTTATTGATGGTGAAATTTTAGGTATCCAAAGCGATCGCGTTATTCGTGGTCACCGCTTTATGGGTGAAGCTGAGTTCACTATTGATAATGCAGATCAGTATCCTGAAATTCTTTATGAACGCGGAAAAGTTATCGCTGATTACGAAACGCGTAAATCAATTATTCTTCATGATGCTCGCCTTGCGGCTGAAAAACTTGGCGGTATCGCAGATTTAAGCGATAGCTTAGTGGAAGAAGTCACTTCATTGGTTGAATGGCCGGTTGTGCTAACAGCAAAATTTGAGGAAAAATTCCTTGAAGTTCCTGCTGAAGCACTGGTTTATACCATGAAAGGTGACCAAAAATACTTCCCTGTTTATGACAAGCAAGGCAAATTATTACCTAACTTTATTTTTGTCACTAATATTGAATCTTCTGATCCACAACAGATCATTAGCGGTAACGAAAAAGTAGTGCGTCCTCGTTTAGCTGATGCTGAGTTCTTCTTCAAAACTGACCGTAAACAACGTTTAGAAGATAACTTACCACGCCTTGAAACCGTATTATTCCAGAAAGATTTAGGCACACTGCGTGATAAAACAGACCGTATTCAAGCATTAGCTGGCTTTATCGCAGGCAAAATGGGGGCTGATGTTAATAAAGCAACCCGTGCAGGTTTACTGTCAAAATGTGACTTAATGACCAATATGGTATTCGAATTCACAGATACCCAAGGTGTTATGGGTATGCATTATGCACGTCATGATGGTGAAGCCGAAGAAGTTGCGGTTGCATTGAAAGAACAATATCAGCCTCGTTTCGCAGGTGATGAATTACCGTCTAATCCTGTTGCTAGCGCCCTCGCTATTGCAGAGAAAATGGATACCCTTGCAGGTATTTTCGGTATTGGTCAACATCCGAAAGGGGATAAAGATCCATTTGCTCTACGTCGTGCATCATTGGGTGTTTTACGTATTATCGTTGAGCAAGATTTACCGTTAGATATTGAAGAATTAACGCAAGAAGCCGTTCGCCTTTACGGTGATAAACTGACGAATAAAAATGTCGTCAGTGATGTCGTTGAATTTATGTTGGGTCGTTTCCGTTCTTGGTATCAAGAATTGGGTTACAGCATTGATACTATTCAAGCAGTATTAGCACGCCGCCCAACACAACCTGCTGACTTCAATGCTCGCGTTAAAGCGGTAACTTATTTCCGTACATTAGACGAAGCCTCTGCGTTAGCAGAAGCTAATAAACGTGTTTCTAATATCTTAGCAAAATCTGCTAACGTAAAACTGAATGACACTGTTTTAGCTTCCGTCTTAAAAGCACCAGAAGAAGTTCAATTAGCAGCGAATCTTTCTGTATTACAAGATAAGTTGGCGCCTTTATTTGCAGAGCGCAAATACCAAGAAGCCTTAGTTGAACTGGCTTCATTACGTGATGTGGTCAATAACTTCTTTGATAAAGTCATGGTAATGGATGAAGACGAAGCAGTTCGTATCAACCGTTTAACTATGTTAAGCCAATTACGTGAACTGTTCTTAAAAGTCGCGGATATTTCTGTTTTACAATAAGTTGTAAACCTTAGAAAACATAAACCGGCATTGTGAAAGCAATGCTGGTTTTTTTGTATATATCCCCCTAGCTAAACTGGGGATATATATTGTTTTTATCGCTAATTCAATATGAATTAAAAAGGCAATTCTTCTATATTTTTATATGCCAATTCCATTATTTTAATAGATGCTTTATCTATAATATTTGCAATAATATTAGACAATTCTTTGAAATCACTTGCATTGAATACTTCTTGTTCGGTTTCTATTTCAACAGGGAACCCACTTACATCATCAATGTTATAGCCAAATAATATGAATCCGTAATTAAAATTTAATTTTGTTTTACTTATACAAACCAAACTATTACCACTTTGAAAATCCATATCTTCAAAGCGGTTTGTTTTTATTAAAATTTCGATTTTATTATGAGTAAAATCTTCTAGCTTTTTTACTATTTTATATATTTCTTCTTCTATTTTATTCTTTATATCTAGAACTGAAGAAGCTCTATCCAAAGAGGCTTTTATTCTATTAAAAATTTCATTTTCATCGTTCATGTAAAATCCCACAAAATATTGGATAGTGATCAAATTTTTCAAAAAAAACTTTATCCAAACACTCGTTATCATCTTTAAAACTTTATGAAAATCAAGCTTATCAACATCTAATTTAAAACAATCATCTGCCCCGTATAAAAATGAGGAAGAAAATATTATTTGATCAAAAACATGCCATCGATTAGAGGGTGCAGACTTATAATAATAAGTACCTATATTATATAGTCTTTAGCTAATTTAATTGTTTCATTATTTTCTTTATTGGTGGTGATATGCCAATATTCCTCCAGAATAAGTTTATTTCCATTTAATATTTCTATCTATAAAGTTAAAAGCCAAAATTATAATCTAAAAATAAAAAAATAAAATTAGTTAAATTAATTAAAAGTGTATGTATTCAAATATAATTAATTTTAATTAGATTTAGAAAAAAGGTATCAATATTATCTTGATACCTTTTACATTAAAAACTACAGCCCAGTCTCTACTGTAAATATCTGGCGATAACCATCAACATCACGCATAAATGCAATATATTGGTCATTCGGAGAGAACACGACAGCATCACTACTTGGTGCCTGTGCTGTTTTTTCTGTTAAACGTGTTAGTTCACCCGTTTTCACATTACATAGCATCACGCTGTTATCACAAATAAAAGTGAGATATTGTCCGTTACTATTCCATGTAAAGGCTGACTGAATATCCCAATCCTGCGAGGTGACTTGTTTTATCTCTTTCGTACTTGGCGATACCGTATATAACTGCACAATGCCGTTATCATCTTTCATCAAGAAAGCAATCGCATCACCTTTTGGGGAACTTCTTAACCAGTGACGAGGCTGATTTAAAATACCTGCATATTTTCTATTAGCTGTATTTGTTAGGCGAACTTGATGAATACCTTTAGCCACCGCTGGCATTGTTGTATCAGTTCCTGCCAGTGGTTTATCACCTTCAATACTGAAAGCTTGATTATCATCAGGTAAATCCACTAAGAAAATATCAGAAACTTTATCGCCATTTTCACTCACAGTATCGCCGATAAATGCAATAGCCCAACGTTGTTGTGAACCATCAACCTTTGTATAACCCTGAGTACCAACCCAACACTCTTCATAAGCTTTATTAATTTCATCACTTCCCTTTTGTGGATGAGCAACAGTTTGGCTTATTACAGTACAAAAATATTCACCATCATATTCACGATGATGTTTTTTAGCGACATTTACCGCCTTTAGTGGCACAGCAACCGCCACATTACGTTGATCATATTCGCCACCCAGTTCATGCATAATATGATCGTTATATGTAAAGCTTAAACGCGTACCGTCAGGACTAAAGACATGAACATGCGTTCCGCCACGTAAAGCACCGGCTTGATAAGGTGATGTCAACGAGCAAGCGTCGATATTAAATGCTCGATTATTTTCTGACTCATCAACAATCACTCCTCGACGATGATGAAAATCATAATGCCATTCATCATCTGGGTTTTCAGGCCCATGAATAAAAGCATAACGCACAGGCTCAGTTGGGCATACTGTAGCCACACCAACATGTGCCCCTTGTGTAGCAGTGTAAATTATCTGTTGCTGTTTTGTTTTCGCATGAATTTTTTCTATGGTTAGACCCGTAAAAGATCCCCCATTGGGACGTACATCATAGACTAACCACTGGCTATCTGGTGTCCAAACATTTATATTGGTTAACTGATGATGACGGCTATCAAACGTAATCTGGTGTTCCTGAAAAGACATATTTATCCTTATCGGGAAATAAATTTCCACATTATAAAAACTAATTAATTTTACCTGGCACTAAAAAAATTCAGTCGAGACTTTTTCGCAAGGTAATTACTCTATCCTCACTAAATAGTCAGAAAATTAGAAAATCATGTTACTTAGTGTTCTCTATATTATTGGTATTACTGCAGAAGCCATGACGGGTGCGCTTGCTGCTGGCCGTCGTAAAATGGATGTTTTTGGCGTCATTATTATCGCCTCTGCAACTGCCATTGGTGGTGGCTCTGTCAGAGACATTCTACTCGGCCATTACCCACTGGGTTGGGTAAAACATCCTGAATATATCGTCACTGTTGCATGTGCTGCTGTTATCACCATGTGGGTTGCTCCCATGATGAAACATCTACAGCGACTCTTTCTTATCCTAGACGCCATCGGCCTAATGGTTTTCTCTATTATCGGCGCACAAATCGCACTCGATATGGAATATGGCCCAATTATTGCTGCTATTGCCGCGGTGATTACAGGGGCTTTTGGTGGTGTATTAAGGGATATGCTCTGTAATACCATTCCTTTGGTTTTCCAAAAAGAAATTTATGCCGGTATCGCTTTTGGTGCTGCGTGGCTTTATATGGGATTACTGTTTTATACACCATTACCAAGAGACGTTATTATCATCATTACCCTTGTTGCTGGGTTAACGGCTCGACTTCTCGCTATTCGTTATAAATTGGGCCTACCAGTCTTTAATTACGAGAATCAAGATTAACGAATCGCTGTTTTAACAACAGCGGTTATTTTTGATTCTGTGGGGTATCTCAAAATATAATCTCTTTTCGCTATTGTGATAAAAGGTAATTCCTATCACTGAGCCTTTAATTATATGTTAATATTGACATAGTTTAATTTTTCTCTTGTTTCTATATTAAAAAAATAGAATGTAATAAGAAAAAAATGGCCCTGTATTAAACATGGGCACTGTATGTCATTCATTGTATGTGTATACTATATGGGGGATTTGCTCCCTAAACATGTATTTATACTTAATTCTCCAGTCAAATTCAGAAAGTCATCATGATCCAAGGAACTCTTTATATTGTTTCCGCTCCAAGCGGTGCGGGTAAATCAAGTCTTATTCAAGCGCTGTTAAAAACACAGCCTTTATATGACACACAGGTTTCTGTCTCTCATACAACCCGCCCAATGCGACTGGGAGAGAACCATGGTGAACATTACTTCTTTGTTACTAAAGAAGAATTCAAAAGCATGATAGACAGCGGGGATTTCCTCGAACATGCTTGTGTTTTTGGTAATTACTACGGCACATCCGGCAAAGTTATCAAAGAAATCTTAGCCAGTGGTGTTGATGTTTTTTTAGATATTGATTGGCAAGGCGCACAACAAGTGCGTAAAGCGATGCCTGAAGCTCGCAGTATTTTTATTCTGCCACCGTCAAAAGAAGAGCTTTACCGCCGACTTCGTGGACGTGGGCAAGATAGCGAAGAAGTGATTACAAAACGTATGTCGCAAGCTGTATCGGAAATGGAACATTTTAATGAGTATGATTATTTGCTGATTAATGATGATTTCAATACTGCGCTTGCTGATTTACAATCAATTATTCGTTCAGAAAAATTACGCCTTGATCGTCAAACGCTACGACATGGTGATTTAATCAGCAAATTATTGGCAGACTGAGTTAACTTTCAGTATTATGCCCAGTCATTTCGTTAATGGTGGAGTAACACAAATATGGCACGCGTAACCGTTCAAGACGCTGTAGAGAAAATTGGTAACCGTTTTGACCTCGTTCTGGTCGCAGCACGTCGTGCGCGTCAGTTACAAGTTGGCGCTAAAGATCCTTTAGTTCCAGAAGAAAATGATAAAATGACTGTTGTCGCGCTACGTGAAATCGAAGAAGGCCTGATTAACGGTAAAATTCTTGATGCTCGTGAACGTCAAGAGCAGCAAGAGCAAGAAGCAGCGGAATTACAAGCTGTTTCAGCGATTGCGGAAGGTCGTCGTTAATCGTTTTATAAAATAGGGGTAGGTCTGCCTTGTACCTGTTTGAAAGCCTGAATCAAATCGTTCAAAAATACTTGCCATCGGAGCAAGTTGAACAACTTAAAAAAGCCTTTATCGTCGCCCGAAATGCCCACGAGGGACAAACTCGTTCAAGTGGTGAGCCTTATATTACTCACCCTGTTGCGGTTGCGTGTATTCTCGCAGATATGCGATTAGACCACCAAACGCTTATGGCGGCGTTGTTGCATGATGTTATCGAAGATACGCCTGCAACCTTCCAAGATATCGAAAACCTCTTTGGTAGTACGGTGGCCGATCTTGTTGAAGGTGTTTCTAAACTGGACAAATTAAAGTTTAGGGACAAAAAAGAGGCTCAGGCTGAAAACTTCCGTAAAATGATTATGGCGATGGTGAAAGATATCCGCGTCATTTTAATCAAACTGGCAGACCGAACTCACAATATGCGCACACTGGGTTCATTGCGCCCAGATAAACGTCGCCGTATTGCTCGCGAAACACTCGAAATCTATAGCCCTTTGGCCCACCGTTTAGGTATACATCATATCAAAACAGAGCTTGAAGAGCTGGGTTTCGAGGCACTACATCCTAATCGTTACCGTGTTATAAAAGAAGTCGTTAAGGCTGCTCGAGGTAACCGCAAAGAGATGATTAATAAAATCCTCTCTGAAATTGAAGGTCGCCTGACAGAAGCGCATATCGAATGCAAAGTTAACGGTCGCGAAAAACATCTTTACTCTATTTATCGAAAAATGTTGCTAAAAGAGCAACGTTTTCACTCGATTATGGATATCTACGCCTTTCGCGTTATCGTGAAAGAAGTTGATACCTGTTATCGCGTTTTAGGTCAAATGCACAGTCTTTATAAACCGCGTCCCGGTCGAGTTAAAGACTATATTGCCATCCCTAAAGCCAATGGCTATCAGTCTCTTCATACCTCACTTATTGGTCCTCATGGGGTGCCAGTTGAAGTGCAAATTCGTACTGAAGATATGGATCAAATGGCTGAAATGGGGGTTGCCGCACATTGGGCTTATAAAGAGCAAGGTGAACAACCGGGCACAACTGCACAAGTAAGAGCTCAACGCTGGATGCAAAGTCTACTTGAATTGCAACAAAGCGCGGGTAGCTCATTCGAATTTATCGAAAACGTAAAATCAGACCTCTTTCCTGATGAAATCTACGTTTTCACGCCAGAAGGTCGCATTGTTGAATTACCAACGGGTGCGACTCCTGTCGATTTTGCTTATGCTGTACATACTGATATTGGTCATGCGTGTGTGGGCGCAAGAGTTGATAGACAACCTTATCCTCTTTCACAATCGCTACGCACAGGACAAACCGTTGAAATTATTACTGCTCCAGGTGCTCGACCAAACGCAGCTTGGCTAAACTTTGTCGTCAGCTCAAGAGCTCGCTCTAAAATTCGCCAACTTCTGAAAAATCTAAAACGCGAAGACTCTATTAATTTAGGTCGCCGTTTATTGAACCACGCTTTAGGTGAGCATAAGCTCGCTGATATTTCAGCCGAGAATATTGAGCGTGAATTGAAGCGAATGAAGCTCCATTCCATTGATGACCTAATGGCTGAGATTGGTTTGGGTAACACCATGAGTGTTGTTGTAGCGCGTAATTTATTAATTGATATTCAAAATCAAGATAATAACGCACAAACAAATACAACTAATGATGAAACACCTAAACTACCAATTAAAGGTGCCGATGGCGTATTAATCTCCTTTGCTAAATGTTGTCGCCCTATTCCGGGTGATCCTATCGTGGCACATATTAGTCCAGGTAAAGGCTTAGTTATTCACCATGAATCTTGTCGTAATATTCGTGGTTACCAAAAAGAACCTGAAAAATTCATGCCTGTCGAGTGGGATAAAGAGATCAACAGTGATTTCATTACTGAAATTAAAGTCGATATGATTAACCACCAAGGTGCATTAGCAAACTTAACCGCAGCTATTAACGATGCAAACTCAAGTATTCAAAGTATGAATACAGAAGAGAAAGATGGTCGTGTGTATTGTGCTTTTATTCGCTTAACTGCGAAAGACAGAATTCAATTAGCCAATATCATGCGTAAACTTCGTATCATGCCAGATGTTCTGCGCGTTAGCCGTAATAAAAACTAGTCATGAATTCAATTCGATATGCCCGCATCTGTCAAATGATGGCGATGCGGCAACCTGACCTGACGGTTTGCCTTGAAGAAGTGCATAAATCCCATAATGTGGCGGCTGTTATAAGAACAGCTGATGCCGTGGGTATTCCTAAAATTCATGCTATTTGGCCTGAAGAAAAAATGCGAATGCTCGTATCACCAGCAGCAGGAAGTAACAGTTGGGTCAATGTAGAAACACACCCCACAATCACTGATGCAGTAGGTGTTTTTCGTACTCAAGGTATGCAAGTTCTTGCGACACATCTCTCAGATAAAGCCGTCGATTTTCGCGAGATTGATTACACTCGCCCAACTTGTATTATTATGGGACAGGAAAAAACAGGTATCTCACAAGATGCGATAGCGCTTGCCGATCAAGATATCATTGTTCCTATGATGGGGATGGTACAATCACTGAATGTTTCGGTTGCCAGTGCTTTAATTTTATATGAAGCACAACGCCAGCGTCAGGCTGCGGGTATGTATAATCGAACAGAGAGCACCTTAACAGAAGAAGAACAACAAATTCTGCTATTTGAAGGTGGATACCCAGTATTGGCAGAAGTTTCTCGTCGAAAAGGCCTGCCTCGCCCATACATTAATGATCATGGTGAAATTGAAGCACCTGATTCATGGTGGGCAGAAATGCAAATGACACAAAAGCAACTTAGGAAATTAAAAAAGACGGAGTATTAATCCCATGAAAGGAAAACTGCTTGATGCAATCCCCTTAACCACTCTTCACGGCGTAGGTGCAAGTCAGGCAGACAAGCTGGCAAAAATAGGGCTTGTGACTATTGAGGATTTGTTACTCCACCTTCCTTTGCGTTATGAAGATCAAACGCACCTCTATGCTATTAGCGATCTTCTTCCCGGTATCCCTGCTACTGTTTCAGGTGAAGTATTAAGAACCGAAGTCAGTTTTGGTCGGCGTAAAATGATGACCTGCCAAATTTCTGATGGCTCAGGTATTTTAACGCTTCGCTTTTTTAACTTTACGGCAGCAATGAAAAACAACCTTGCTCAAGGTAAACAAGTCACCGCCTATGGTGAAGTTAAGCGAGGAAGTCGGGGCCCTGAAATTATTCATCCTGAATATAAAATCAAAGTTGCAGGCTCTGAAGTTAAACTGCAAGAAACACTCACTCCCATCTATTCAACTACAGAAGGCTTACGCCAAACATCATTACGTAAATTAATAGAGCAAGCATTAGAATTGCTTGATACCTGTGCTATTAATGAATTATTGCCCGATCAATTTATTCATGGTTTACCCCCATTAGCCACCGCATTGCGCACTTTACATAATCCGCCTCCTAATATTGCCTTTGCAGAGCTTGAAAAAGGGCAACACCCTGCACAAAAAAGACTTATCCTTGAAGAATTGTTGGCTCATAATTTAGGTATGCTGAATGCCAGAGCTGGTGCGCAATCTTATCGTGCAGAGCCGCTGTTTATGCCAGATACATCAACATTACGTCAGCAGTTTCTCGCAATGCTACCTTTTACCCCGACTAATGCTCAGCAACGTGTCGTCAATGAAATTGAAAATGATTTAGAAAAAAACTACCCGATGATGCGACTTATCCAAGGAGATGTCGGTTCAGGTAAAACACTAGTTGCAGCATTAAGTGCATTACGCGCTATTGCAAATGGTAAGCAAGTAGCGTTAATGGCCCCAACAGAATTATTAGCAGAACAACATGCATTGACGTTTAGAAAATGGTTTGAGCCTTTTGGTATTCAAGTGGGTTGGTTGGCTGGAAAGCAGAAAGGGAAAGCTCGCGAGGCACAGCAAAACGCCATTGCGAATGGTGAAGTTTCTATTATTATTGGTACTCATGCTATTTTTCAAGAACAAGTAAAGTTTCACTCCCTTGCCTTAGTCATTATTGATGAGCAACACCGTTTTGGAGTGCATCAACGTCTTGCTTTATGGAAAAAAGGTGAAGAGCAAGGTTTTCATCCTCATCAATTGGTGATGACAGCAACACCAATTCCGCGAACACTCGCAATGACTGCTTACGCCGATATGGATACCTCTATCATCGACGAATTACCTCCTGGACGGACACCAGTAACCACAGTTGCCATCCCTGATACTCGTCGTAATGATATTATTGAGCGTATTAGGCTCGCCTGTACAGAAGAGAACCGCCAAGCTTATTGGGTCTGTACATTAATTGAAGATTCCGACGTACTTGAAGCACAAGCAGCCCAAGTCATTTATGATGAACTTACACTCGCACTTCCTGAAATTAAAGTCGGGCTTGTACACGGTCGAATGAAACCTACTGAAAAACAAGCTGTTATGGCGGCTTTTAAAGAAAATGAATTACATCTTCTGGTCGCAACAACCGTTATCGAAGTCGGCGTTGATGTGCCTAATGCCAGTTTGATGATTATTGATAACCCAGAACGACTAGGCCTTGCACAGTTACACCAACTACGTGGACGTGTAGGTCGAGGCGCAATCGCCTCCCATTGTGTCTTGTTATATAAAACCCCACTCACTCAAACAGCACGTTTGCGATTACAAGTATTAAGAGATAGCAATGATGGCTTTGTGATTGCCCAAAAAGATCTCGAAATTCGTGGCCCTGGTGAGCTTTTAGGTACTAAGCAAACAGGTAATGCGCAATTTAAAGTGGCTGATTTATTACGCGACCAAGGACTGATCCCTGAAGTACAACGTATTGCTCGTTACTTACATCAACATTACCCTAAGCATTCTCAAGCCTTAATCGAACGCTGGCTACCCGCTAAGACTCAATATAGCCAAGCGTAAGATCACTCTTTGCATCGCCTTAGCATGCCGTTAAACGCGATTTAGCATAGTATTGAAATAGAACACCATAAAAAAACACCCCAATGCTGAAAAACAACATTGGGGTGCAATTTAATACAGAGATATTTCTCAAGTTATAACGGTAAAACTATCCCGCTATCGGTGTAAAGAATGGTAGCAGTAGATACAGTTTGATCACTATCGCATTCACAATATCAATAAAGAATGCCCCTACCATTGGTACGACTAAGAACGCAAGATGAGACGGTCCAAAACGATCTGTAACGGCTTGCATATTAGCAATCGCTGTTGGTGTTGCCCCTAAACCAAAACCACAGTGACCTGCCGCTAAAATCGCCGCATCGTAGTTTTTACCCATCACACGGAATGTCACAAAAATAGCGTACAACGCCATAACACCCGCCTGAACACCAAGAATAACCAGCATTGGGATCGCCAGTGAAGCCAGTTCCCATAATTTTAGACTCATTAATGCCATCGCTAAAAATAACGATAAACTCACGTTACCTAAAACTGACACAGCTCTATCAAAAACACGGTAGAACCCAAGCATTGAAAGGCTATTACTTAAAATAACACCAATAAATAGAACGCACACAAAGGTTGGTAGTGAGAATGCCGTGCCTTCTAATAATTGAGAAAGGAATGTACCCGCCATTAAACAGATAGAGATCATCGCAATAGTTTCTAACAATACCATTGAAGTAATCATTCTACCTGTAGTGGGTTTCTCAAACGCCGTTGGCATTTCATGATCATCAGCGCCAAGTCCTGGTGTTGGAATATTCTTGATTAAGTAACGTGCAACTGGGCCACCAATCAATCCACCTAAAACCAAACCAAAGGTTGCACACGCCATTGCGACTTCAGACGCACTCATGAAGCCATAACTTTCAACGAACGTTTTACCCCAAGCAGCCCCTGTACCATGACCACCCGATAATGTAATCGAGCCTGCAAGTAATCCCATCAAAGGATCAAGGCCTAACATTTTCGCCAATGCAATACCGACTGTGTTTTGCACTAGCAACAACCCAACAACAACAAAGATGAAAATAAAAAGTGCTTTTCCTCCCGCTTTTAAGCTCGCGAGGTTCGCGTTTAAACCGATTGTTGCAAAGAAGGCTAGCATTAATGGATCTTTAAGTGAGAGATCAAAACTCACTTCCCAATCCATAAAAGATTTAAATACTAATAAAAGAACTGCAACAAGTAGCCCACCTGCAACAGGTTCTGGGATCGTATACCGTTCTAAAAAAGGAACAGATTTCACTAACTTACGTCCGATCAAGAGAACCAAAGTGGCCGCAACCAGCGTGCCATAAACATCAAGATGATACATTTATGTACCCCGTCTTATTTGTTAATTTTATATAAAAATACTACGACGCTAAGTTCATCCATAAACAACGCCAAAAGCAGGTATCCCCGATTAGAAAAAAAAATGGCGACAAACACAAGTTAAAACATATAAAAATGTGAGCGCCTCTTATGCATTTTGATAACATCATTTTCACGCAAACGATTGCTTTTGTGGCGTAGATCATTAAAATACCGTTTTTGTCGAATAAGAAATTCACACCATGGTTACTTCAGAAAATCAAAAATTGCCTAAAGATAGTGATGTTTCAGTTAAAAAAAATAGCGAGCTTCTTTTTGCTTTAGAAGAAAAACCGCCATTAGCTCAAACGCTTTTTGCCGCTTGCCAACATCTTTTAGCCATGTTTGTCGCAGTTATCACACCTGCGATCCTCATTTGCCAAGCCTTAGGATTACCTGCACACGATACCCAACGCATTATCAGCATGTCTTTATTTGCATCAGGAATTGCCTCTTTAATACAAATTCGTGCATGGGGACCAATTGGTTCAGGATTATTATCGATTCAAGGAACTAGCTTTAACTTTGTTGCTCCTTTAATTATGGGAGGATTAGCACTGAAAAATGGGGGGGCTGATATCCCAACAATGATGGCAGCCCTTTTTGGAACATTAATGGTCGCCTCATTAACAGAAATCGTTCTTTCACGCGTACTTCATTTGGCAAGACGTATCATAACGCCTTTAGTATCTGGTGTGGTCGTGATGATTATTGGTCTCTCATTAATTCAAGTGGGATTAACCTCTATTGGTGGCGGCTATGCTGCTATTGAAAATAATACTTTTGGTTCGCCACAGAACTTATTATTAGCAGGCTCGGTCCTCATTGTTATTATTTTACTGAATCGACAAAAAAATCCTTATTTGCGTGTTGCCTCTTTAGTCATAGCTATGGCTGTGGGTTATATTCTTGCTTGGGCTCTGGATATGTTGCCAACACCAGTAGAACATCAAGAAACGCCAATGATGATGATCCCTGAACCGTTTTATTATGGGCTATCATTTGATTGGCATCTGCTTATTCCCTTAATGCTCGTGTTTATGATCACCTCACTGGAAACCATTGGCGATATCACAGCCACGTCCGATGTCTCTGAACAACCGGTTAGTGGCCCTGTTTATATGAAACGTATTAAAGGGGGGGTCTTAGCTAATGGAATTAACTCCATGGTATCAGCATTTTTCAATACCTTTCCAAACTCCTGTTTTGGTCAAAATAACGGTGTTATTCAATTAACGGGTGTTGCCAGTCGTTATGTGGGTTATGTTGTGGCGGCCATGTTGGTTGTTTTGGGTTTATTTCCTTTCGTTGCAGAATTTGTACAACAAATTCCTGAGCCTGTATTAGGTGGTGCTACGCTTGTTATGTTCGGCACCATAGCGGCATCAGGTGTACGTATTGTTTCTAAAGAAGCGCTAAATCGCCGAGCAATTATGATCCTGGCGATTTCACTAGCCGTAGGATTAGGGGTTTCCCAACAGCCTCAAATATTGCAGTTTGCTCCTGATTGGCTAAAAACATTGCTATCATCAGGTATTGCTGCTGGTGGATTAACTGCAATTATTTTAAATCTAATTTTCCCTCCAGAAAAATAAACCCTAAAAACGGAACAGCGGAAAAACATAAACGCCATTTTTCTCACTGAGAAATGGCGTTTTATTTTTATCTTATTTATATCGCTTACATTAATAAACAGGTGAAATAACGTAGATTTACCCGATGAATACTTGAGCATCGCTTAGTTTTCAGGCATAACTGTATAATGTTTTGATGGAGTATAAAACAGGAGAAGGGCAATGCGCTGGCTGATGAAAAGTATGGTATCTCTGATACTTATCGTTATTTTATTTATTATTATAATTTACGCTTTTATTCAGACTCAGTGGGGAGCGCAAAAGACAAGTGAATGGCTAACACAATATACTGATTACGATATTCGCTTCTCAGGTATTGAACATGACCTCATGCAGCCCGAACAAGTTATTGTTCATGATCTCTCTGTTAACCCTAAACAAGACAAAACAACTGTCTTCGCAAAATCAGCACAAATTCGATTTAATTGGCAATTTTTTACTGCTCCTTCTCACCTGCAAAAGATTACATTAGAAAATGGCAATATTGAATTTACCAATAAGGCTCCATCAATACCGTTAAGCGCTGATATTCTGCAATTTAAAAATATGATTTTAAACAGTACCAATACGGATTTTTCTTTCGAAGCAAACAAAGTGACGGGGGGAATTACACCTTGGGCACCTACATCGGAAGATTTTATTGGAGCTGGCCATTTTCAATTTTCCATTGCTAATGGCGCAATAAATAATAATGAATTCAGTAACTTCATTATTTCTGGTCAATATCAACCAAATAATATTCAAATAGAAAAACTAGGAACGCGTTTACTTAATGGCTCACTCTCATTAAGTGGTCAATATCAAGATAATCAATGGAAATTTGATGAAGTTTATATGAATGGCCTACGTTGGCAATCCTCTCAAACCTTCAGTGATTTAATACAATCAATCTCTAAATACCCACACATTAGCATAAGAGCGCTTAATATTATTGATTTTACGGCTGAAGGAAAACAGTGGGCAGTAAGTGGTTTTGATGGTCAATTTTCTCAATTTGATTGGGATAAAAACCTCACATTCACAATGGGTGAACTCAACGCAAATGACGTTGTTTTTCAAGATGAACATTTCACTGATCTTATCGCAAAACTGAATCAGCAAAACAATCAGCTCAATCTAGATAACCTCAGCCTACGCTATGAGAAAGGCTTAATTAAACTTGCAGGTGATTGGAATAAAGACTCGAAAACTATCTCTATTCATGAAGCGACACTTTCAGGCCTTTTATACACACTCCCTGAAAATTGGCTCACTTTTTTAGCTAAACCTATTGATAACAGCAGTGATATTCAAAATATTACTATCGAACAGTTATCCATAAACCAATCAATTTTAATTGATATTACACCAGAGTTTCCTTTCCAATTCACAGGGTTAACAGGAAAACTGCAAAATTTAATTATTGCAAAAGAAGGTGAATGGGGATTATGGCAGGGTTCAGCTATATTAAATGCAGATAGTGGGACATTAAATAGAATTGAATTACGTCGACCTGATCTACACCTTGTCACTCAACAAGATAATGCAATTGTTGAGCAATATTCGGCCTTTATTGGTGATGGTATTGTGCGAGGCTCAGCAGGTTTAGTGCAATCTAACCAACAACGTCAGTTCTCACTCATTGCTAATGGGCTCAATGTGCCTTTATCAACGCCTTATACATTAGGTTTAAAAACAACCTACTCTGATGAAATAGGCCAATTCACACTAAAATTGAAAGGTAATTTACGTGCGAGCCCAGTGATATCAACACTCAATGGTACGTTGACTGGAAGTAAAGGTGAGCAACAAATACTCAATTCAGAAATACAAAATGGTGAAATAATTAATCATCTATAATATTGATCTTTCGCAGGAGCACGGATTGCTCCCTTAATAAAAAGCGTTACAATGCGCTATTGCCCTTTTCTTTATTGTGGAGTTTTCATGTCTGACGAAGATTTTTCCCCTGAAAAAATATCTTTAAACACGTTTCAACAATCTCCTTTAACTGCACTTGAAGATAACAGCACACTGCTTGTGTGTGATGACAACAAAACTCCGTTGTTCTATTGCCTCTCTAAAGAAGACTATGACGCCTTAATTGAACGGGTTATGGATGCCGAACTTGCAGCGATTGTGCTTGAACGTCGCCAAAATAAATTAGATGAGTTGAATTTAGACTAATTTTATTGATGCCTAAATAGAACAAACAAAAAACACCCTTTCAGGTGTTTTTTTGTTTTTATCGCATCTACAGAGATGAAATTAGCGTTTTTTCTTTTTTCGACCCGGTTGAACAAAGCGCTTACGAGAGTTATTTTCCGTTTCTTTGGTTTTTGTTTGAGGAATATGAATACCCAAGGTTTTTGCATTACTACTGATTTGTTTTTTAGGTTTACTTTGTTTTGCTTTTGGTGGTGCTTCAGACGTTGATTTTTCAATCGCTTCAAATAAGGTAATCAGTTCATCATCGGTCAGGTCACGCCATTCACCAACAGGCAATCCCGATAAGCTCACATTCATAATACGAATACGCTCAAGCTTAGTGACCTCATAACCAAAATATTCACACATACGGCGAATTTGGCGATTTAGCCCTTGAACTAAGGTAATACGAAACACCATTGGTGCTTCTTTCTTCACCTTACATTTCTTGGTTTTTTGTCCCATGATAGGAACGCCTGCACTCATTCCATGAATAAACTCATCGGTGATCGGTTTATTCACTGTCACAAGGTACTCTTTTTCGTGATCGTTACCTGCACGTAAGATTTTATTGACTAAATCACCGTGGTTAGTCAGGAAAATCAATCCCTGTGAATCTTTATCTAAACGGCCAATTGGAAAAATACGGGTACTGTGGTTAACATAATCAACAATATTATCTTTTTCGCCATCATCTGTGGTACTGACAATACCCACAGGTTTATTCAGCGCAATCAGCACCAGCTCAGAATTATCTTGTGCTTCAATCAATCGACCATTAACTTTGACTTCATCGCCAGCAAATACTTGATCGCCGATACCAGCGCGTTTGCCATTAATAAGGACAAGTCCTTGCTCAATATAACGGTCAGCCTCACGACGTGAGCAGATCCCGCTTTCACTGATATATTTATTAAGACGAGTAGATAAATTGGTGTCCATGCTTCCCTCCGTAAACTGCGAAATATACATCAATTGGATCGCGATAGAAACACTTTGCCATTCTCCTCGCCCTAAAGGATGGAATTTTGTGGCTCACCTAATAAGATAAGCATTAAAGTATAAATTAATTATCCACACTCTTTAACGCAAAAAAGATAAAAAATCATTAAATTCAATTAATTAACTTTAACCACCTAACATTGCTTGTTTTGTGCAGGTAAAACAATATAAGTACCACTAAAAACAGCACCAACTCCTTCATCACCGCAAATATCGACATCTAACTTAATACGTGCCTTACTCCCCTTTGCTAATCGTCCTAAATCACCACTTAAATTTTCCATATCAGCAACGGCAGCAGGACGCCCAGAAACAGGTTTACGATAACGAATATGGGCATCCACCAGCACAATATCACCTTGTAATTTATGCTCTTGCATTAATAACCAAATCAATCCCCAACCTGTTAAGGTGGCAAGTGAAAATTGGCTACCAGCAAAAATGGTGTGATGGGGATTTTGATTTCCCGCTTCTGGGATAGTGGTATAAAAACGAGTTCCCGTATATTGAGTGATGCGTAATCCCATTTTTTCACTTAATGGAATATGTTGATGCCACTGTTTTTGTAATTCAGCACACCAATCAGGCCGATGAAGAATATCATCTAAGGACTCAATACTTTTTTTCATAAAGAAATGCTTTATGGGTGTTGTTTGCGGACCTGTAACTAGGCCACAATTTTCATAACCCAATTTTTCAAAGAAGCTTACAGACTCTTCTCTTGCACTGCACACGATCCGTTTTATACCTTCTTGGCGAGCCAATGACTCTAGCGCCATGGCAACAAGAGTACCTAAGCCTTTACCTTGCGCATCAGTACGTACCGCCATAAAGCGGATAGCCCCTTCGTTATCCGCATTAATATAAAGTCGCCCAATTGCAACGGGTTGCCCTGTTTCATCAACAACCATTTGGTGATGAGCAAAGGTATCATACCCGTCTTTTTCAGAGCCTTCAGGTTGATGTAGAGGTTTACGAAGCATTTCCCAACGAAAAGCATAATAAGCCTCAAATTCGGCCTCTGTTTTTGGGGTTCGTAAATGGTACATATCTGAGCTCCTTTTTACATCACTACATGTTTGACGTTATACCTGCAACCAGAAGGTAACAGGGCCATCATTAGTCAGTGTGATTTGCATATCTGCGGCAAATTGGCCTGTTTGCGTTTCTAAGCCTTGTAGCTGGCACTGTTCAATAAAGTAGTGATAGAGATTTTTCGCTAATTCTGGCGACGCGCCGTTTGAAAATCCTGGGCGCATTCCTTTTTGTGTTTCTGCGGCAAGAGTGAATTGAGAGACAACTAATAAACTGCCACCAGCTTGTTGCACATTTAGGTTCATTTTGTCGTTTTCATCACTAAAGATGCGATAACCGCACACTTTTTCACATAATCTTTTGGCTTTCTGTTCGTTGTCGTCTTTCTCTACACCTAATAAAACCAATAAGCCTTGATTAATAGCGCCCACTGTTTCACCGGCAATATCCACGTTTGCCTGTGTCACTCGTTGAATTAACGCGATCATACTCTCTCCAAAATGAATCAATAAAAAAGGATAACAAATTCAATATATTGTTATCCTTACAATAGCATTATTCTTCTACCGGGAGAGAAAAATCATAATCTTTAAAATAGTCAATGATGGTTTGTTTATCAATGACATGCACACCTTTTATTCCCACAGCAATGGCAGCATCAACGTTGGCTTTTACATCATCAAAGAAAACGGCATCTTGTGCTTCAATATCTTCAGACTGTAAAACATATTTATAGATTTCAGGATCAGGCTTTCTCATTCCAATATCTTGAGATAGATAGAGAAAATCTGCGGAAGCTGCAATTTCAGGATAGTGTTCTGGCCAATAATCTTGGTGTAAGCGATTAGTATTTGATAATACCACAACCCGATGTCCTTGCTCTCTTAATTTATTCATTATATCAATGACTTCGGGGCGAACTGCGATAAAAATAGCCTGCCATCCTTCAGCAAACTGTTCAAAGCTTAAATTCATGCCTAATTCTGAACTGATTTCTTCTGCAAATTCGATGTCTGTAATATTGCCGCGTTCGTGTAATTTAAAGATCTCTCCTGTGGTGAAGTTCTTTTTTATGTTCGCTAATGGAACACCACTGAGTTTACTCCATACTGCGAATACCCGGTTAAAATCGATATCAATAATCACATTACCCATATCAAAGATATAAAGCATAAATCCTCTCCATAATAGAAAACTCATTTTACTTTAATCATAAATCGCTTTACTGAACAGGCTTAAACGCTAAAAAAGTACAATAATCACACTTAATTTTTTTGTAAAACATAAAACCAGAATAGGGAGAGACGAAAAATGAGACTAAAAGCATCATTATCTATAATGCATAATAGGGTGGATGATGATTTTTGATATTGATACCAGAAAACAACTTATAAGTTGTATTTTGAGTGATAAACAACACTTAAGTTGTAGATTTAACTTGAGGAAGAAAAACTTATGCGATGGTAAATAAACCACCGCATTCGTCTTATAGTACTGATAGTACCTATACTCTAAATAATTTGAATTACAGATAGGCGGGGAACATAGATAAACTATGTAACTCGACTAGTTGAGTGTAATCAACACCCCTGTAACTTAAAGTATGACGAGTATAAACTCAGGGCGCTAACGCGCCCTAAGAATTATGTTATCAGAATAATGAATTAGTCTTTGCTACGGTAAGCACGACGACGATCATTTTCTGACAGATAACGCTTACGCAGACGGATAGACTGCGGAGTTACTTCAACTAACTCATCGTCATCAATAAATTCTAATGCTTGTTCTAATGTTTGTTTCAGGTGTGGAGTCAGCGTTGTCGCCTCATCGGTACCAGAAGCACGCATGTTAGTTAGCTTTTTACCTGTTAAACAGTTTACTGTTAAGTCATTAGAGCGAGTATGAATACCAATTACTTGGCCTTCATAAACTTCTGCACCATGAGTAACAAATAATTTACCGCGGTCTTGTAAGCTATACAGTGCGTAAGCAACGGCTTTACCTTGGCCATTAGAGATCATAACACCGTTATTACGACGACCGATTTCACCTGGGCGAACATCATCATAATGACTGAATGTTGCATACAGTAAACCAGTACCTGATGTCATGGTCATAAATTCAGTACGGAAACCAATCAGACCACGGCTAGGGATAATGTAGTCTAAACGTACACGTCCTTTACCATCTGGTTGCATATCGCGCATTTCACCTTTACGCTCACCCATCGCTTGCATCACATCACCTTGGTGCTGTTCTTCAATGTCGATAGTAACTTGTTCGAAAGGCTCTTGTTTACGGCCGTCAATATCACGGAAGATAACTTTAGGACGAGATACACCTAATTCGTAACCTTCACGACGCATATTTTCAATCAGAACTGACAGGTGAAGCTCACCACGACCTGATACACGGAATGCATCTGGATCTTCAGTTTCTTCTACACGTAATGCAACGTTATGGACTAACTCTTTTTTCAGACGATCTAAAATCTGACGAGAAGTCACGAATTTACCTTCACGACCACAGAATGGTGAAGTATTAACACAGAAATACATGCTAACAGTTGGTTCATCAACGGCTAATGCAGGTAGCGCTTCAACAGCACCGACTTCACAAATCGTATCAGAGATATTCAGTTCACCTAAACCAGTGATTGCGATGATATCGCCAGCTTCAGCAACATCAACTTCGATACGCTCTAAGCCTAAATGGCCTAAAACTTTACCGACTTTACCGTTACGGGTATTACCTTCGCTATCGATGATAGTCACTTGTTGGTTAGGTTTAACCTTACCACGCTTAATACGACCGATACCGATAACACCCATGTAGTTGTTGTAGTCCAACTGAGAAATTTGCATCTGGAATGTGCCTTCCAGATCCACTTTTGGTGGCTCTACATATTTGACAATAGCTTCATATAACGGAGTCATATCTTCAGCCATGTCATTGTAATCTGTTCCCGCAATACCATTTAATGCAGATGCATAGATAATTGGGAAATCAAGTTGTTCGTCAGTTGCACCTAAGTTTACGAACAGGTCAAATACCTGATCAACAACCCAGTCTGGACGCGCACCAGGGCGGTCAACTTTATTGATAACAACAATAGGTTTTAAGTTGTTAGCAAATGCTTTTTGTGTCACAAAACGAGTTTGTGGCATTGGGCCATCCATCGCGTCAACCAGCAATAGAACGCTGTCTACCATAGACATAACGCGTTCTACCTCACCACCGAAGTCGGCGTGTCCTGGGGTATCTACGATATTGATACGATAGTCATTCCATTTAATCGCTGTATTTTTCGCAAGAATAGTAATTCCGCGCTCTCTTTCGAGATCATTTGAGTCCATCACGCGCTCAGCAACGGTTTCACGTTCACCGAACGTACCAGATTGCTGTAGTAATTTATCGACGATAGTTGTTTTACCATGGTCAACGTGGGCGATGATGGCGATATTACGCAAGTTTTCGATCACAAAATTTGCCTCAGGCATTGTAGAAATAAGCGCAGTATTGTACACGCTTTAGACGAGAGACTAAACAAGATCACAATAATGATTGCTTAACAATATGCAATTAATTGAATTGTGATCCTTTTCACGCCTCAGAATTTAGTAGCATCCGTTCGTTTGCACTAAAATAGTGCAACTAATTAGGCTTAATTTGCACCAACTTTGTGCAATAATTAAAAAATCACAGGAGATATTCTACACTAAACTTCATCAATACAGTATATATCCCTTTTTAGATAAGTTGGCATGCTTTTCGCAATAGAATTTAGGTGAGCAAAAAATTCACCGAAAAATGTGTAAGGCCACTGCACTCAATAAAACCATTCGCCAGGAGAGTTCCTATGTCCCTTGAACATGTGTTATCCATGATTGAAGAACATAAAGTTAGATATATTGACTTACGTTTCACTGATACCCGCGGTAAAGAACAACATCTTACTATTCCGGCTCATCAGGTTAACGATGATTTCTTTGAAGAAGGAAAAATGTTCGATGGTTCCTCTATTGGTGGCTGGAAAGGCATTAACGAATCAGACATGGTACTGATGCCAGATGCAACAACCGCAATGCTCGACCCATTCTTTCAAGATCCAACCCTGATTATTCGTTGTGATGTGCTAGAACCGGGCACAATGAAAGGTTATGACCGCGATCCACGCTCTATCTCAAAACGTGCTGAAGATTATTTAAAATCAAGTGGTATTGCAGACACCGTATTATTTGGGCCAGAACCTGAATTCTTCCTGTTTGATGATATTCGTTTTAAAAACGATATTTCAGGTGCTTCTTACGCTATCAACGATATTGAAGCAGCTTGGAACACCAACACAAAATATGAAGACGGTAACAAAGGGCACCGCCCTATGGTTAAAGGCGGTTATTTCCCACTGCCACCTGTTGATTCATCACAAGATATTCGTTCTACCATGTGTAACATTATGGAAGAAATGGGCTTAGTGGTTGAAGCACACCATCATGAAGTGGCAACAGCAGGTCAAAACGAAGTGGCGACTCGCTTCAATACCATGACCAAAAAAGCAGATGAAACCCAAATTTATAAATACGTGGTACAAAATGTAGCTCACGTATTTGGTAAAACAGCGACCTTTATGCCAAAACCTCTCGTGGGTGATAACGGTTCAGGTATGCACTGCCATATGTCACTGTCTAAAAACGGTGTAAACCTGTTTGCAGGTGACAAATACGGCGGATTATCTGAAATGGCGCTGTATTACATCGGCGGTATTATCAAACATGCTCGTGCACTCAATGCGTTTACTAACCCAACAACTAACTCTTATAAACGTTTAGTTCCGGGTTTTGAAGCTCCTGTTATGTTGGCTTACTCCGCACGTAACCGCTCGGCATCAATTCGTATTCCAGTGGTTGCCAGCATGAAAGCACGCCGTATTGAAGTACGCTTCCCTGATCCTTTAGCAAACCCTTATCTCGCGTTTGCAGCTCAGTTAATGGCTGGTCTTGATGGAATTATCAATAAAATTCACCCTGGTGATGCTATGGATAAGAATCTCTATGACTTACCACCAGAAGAAGCCAAAGAGATCCCAACTGTCGCAGGTTCACTAGAGGAAGCATTAAATACACTGAATGCCGATCGTGAGTTCTTAACTCGTGGTGGTGTATTTACTGACGATGCTATTGATGCTTATTTAGAATTATTACGTGCAGATGTTCAACGTGTACGTATGGCTCCACATCCTCTTGAATTTGAAATGTATTACAGCGCTTAAGATAAGTTTTACCGATAAAAACTTAAGCCAAGATGTAAAACTGTTTTTTTTGCCGTGAAGCTATTTTGCCCATCTTCGGATGGGCACTTTTCTCCCACTTAAGGAGTCCGTCTATTCACTTACGCATTGGTTCATTAATGCAATAAAGGTAAGATGCACTAAAATGGTGCAAAGAGGTATTCAATATGGAAACGGCAGACTTACCTGATAACACATTAATTTTGGACTCATTGATACACTCAGTATTGGTTATCAACAAAGAGTTTATTATTTGTTATGCGAATCATTCTGCGTTACAGGTTTTAGCACAAAGCCGCCGAAAATTATTTGAAACGCCTTTTACTGCCTTATTCAGCTATTACTCTTTTGATGCTGATTTAATGCGTGAAACGTTAGCGAGTGGACAAAGCTTTACTGACAATGAAGTGATATTGGTTGTTAATAACCAATCACACACAATGTCGCTCAGTGCCCAACCTATTTCCGAGCAACACATTTTGCTGGAACTGGCGCCTATGGATAGTCAACGCCGGTTAAGCCAAGAGCAGATACAACAAGCACAGCAAATGGCAGCGAGGGAATTGGTTAGGGGGCTGGCACATGAAATTAAAAACCCGTTAGGTGGGTTAAGGGGCGCGGCACAATTGCTGGCAAAATCATTGCCCGATCCTGCCTTAACAGAATATACGCAAGTTATTATTGAACAAGCTGATCGCCTGCGTGTGCTGGTGGACAGACTACTTGGCCCACAACACCCAGGAACAAAAACATATCAGAGTATTCATCATGTTGTTGAGCGAGTGGCTCAACTTATTTCACTTGAATGCCCTGACAATGTCACCTTGTTAAAAGATTACGATCCCAGTTTGCCTGAGTTATCACATTACCCAGATCAAATAGAACAAGTACTCCTAAATATTACACGCAATGCTTTACAAGCCGTTGAAAAAACAGGAGGGACGATTATCTTGCGTACCCGTACTGCTTTTCAAGTCACACTCCATGGTGAGCGTCATCGCCTTGTTGCTCGTATTGATGTAATTGATACTGGCGATGGGATCCCTTCTCACTTACAAGATACTCTTTTTTATCCCATGGTAAGCGGTAGAGAAGGAGGAAATGGATTGGGATTATCAATTGCGCGTAATTTAGTGGATCAGCATGCAGGTAAAATTGAATTTACCAGTTGGCCTGGGAATACCGAATTTTCTATTTATTTACCAATTAAGTAGGAGATAACTAATGCAAAAAGGAAATGTGTGGGTTGTCGATGATGACAGCTCTATTCGCTGGGTACTGGAACGTGCAATTTCTCGTGAAGGCCTTGTATGTAAAACTTTCGAACATGCAAATGATGTACTTAACGCCCTCAATACAGAAATGCCAGATGTCTTGCTATCTGATATTCGTATGCCTGATATCGATGGTTTATCTCTTCTTAAAATCATTAAAGAAAGCTACCCTACTTTACCCGTGATAATTATGACTGCGCATTCTGATCTGGATGCCGCAGTAAATGCTTATCAACAAGGGGCTTTTGATTATTTACCGAAACCCTTTGATATTGATGAAACCTTAGCATTAATTGATCGTGCAATTACGCATTATCGCGAGCAAAAACAGCCCAATACGACTGAACCTACTCTGCAATCTGTTTCTGATATGATTGGTGAAGCGCCTGCAATGCAAGAGGTTTACCGTATTATTGGTCGACTTTCTCGCTCCTCAATCAGTGTACTTATTAATGGTGAATCAGGTACCGGAAAAGAGCTAGTCGCACATGCATTACATCGCCACAGCCCAAGAGCTTCTTCTCCTTTTATTGCTCTCAATATGGCGGCAATTCCTAAAGATTTAATTGAATCAGAGCTTTTTGGTCATGAAAAAGGGGCATTTACAGGTGCGTCTCAAGTACGCCAAGGGCGATTTGAACAAGCAAATGGGGGTTCTCTTTTTCTTGATGAAATTGGTGATATGCCCCTCGACATTCAGACACGGTTACTACGAGTGCTTGCTGAAGGACAATTTTACCGAGTAGGCGGTTATGCTCCTGTTAAAGTTGATGTGCGTATTATTGCCGCTACACATCAAGACTTAGAAAAACGCGTTCAAGCGGGTGATTTTCGTGAAGATCTCTATCATCGACTTAATGTAATACGCATTCAATTACCACCATTACGTGATAGAACTGAAGATATTCCCAGCTTAGCGCGCTATTTTCTACAAAAAACAGCAAAAGAATTAGGCGTCGAAGCCAAAGCGCTTCATCAGCAAAGTTTGCAAATAATGATGGAATACAACTGGTCAGGTAACGTAAGACAATTAGAGAATGTGTGTCGCTGGTTAACGGTAATGACGGCAAGCCAAGAAATTATGCCTCAAGATTTACCACAAGAAATTCGCCAACCCGATGAGAAAGCAAAAAATATCAGTCGAATTGCTTCATCTCAACATTGGTCACAACATCTTTCATTATGGGCAGATGAAGCATTAGCTGAAGGAAAAGACAATATCCTAACGAATGCATTACCTCAGTTTGAACGGACACTTTTACTCAGCGCCCTAGCCTATACACAAGGCCATAAACAAGATGCCGCACGATTATTAGGTTGGGGCAGAAATACATTAACCCGAAAATTAAAAGAATTAGGGATAGAGGAATATTGATCCTCTACCCCCTTCATCAATTAAATTACACGTGAGAATTGACGTTGGCGCATTTGATTTCGTAAATAGGTATCAAAACACATGCAGATATTACGAATAAGCAAACGTCCTCTTGGTGTCACTTGAATGCCATCAGCTGTTATTTCAACTAAACCATCATCTTTCATTGGCACAAGTAATTCTAAATCTTCTTTAAAATAGTCATGGAAGACAATATCGTGCATTTTTTCAATATCAGAAAAATGCAAATTAAAATTACAAATTAAGGTTTTAATTACATCACGGCGAATACAATCATCATTAGTCAGTGATAAACCTCGCCATAGTGCATTACCTTCACTATTTACACGCGCATAATACTCTTTCAATACCTTCTCATTTTGCGCATAGTTATCCCCTAACATACTAATTGCAGAAACACCCATACCTAATAAATCACACTCTTCATGAGTGGTATATCCTTGGAAATTACGATGTAAAATACCTTTGCGCTGAGCAACCGCTAATTCATCATCAGGCTTAGCAAAATGATCCATTCCAATAAATTGATAGCCATTTGTCGTTAGCGTAGAAATGGTTTCTTGTAATATTTCTAATTTTTCTTCCGCTAAAGGGAGATCTTCATCTTTAATTTTACGTTGAGCCGCAAATAAATTAGGCAAATGAGCATAATTAAATACACTTAATCTATCTGGCGATAATTCAATGACACGTTTTAATGTAAAGGCAAAACTCTCTTTGGTTTGCTTAGGTAAGCCATAAATTAAATCAATACTAGTAGAGTGAAAACCCACTTCACGCGCACGCTCTACTAATGCAAAAATAAATGCTTCGTCTTGCTCACGATTTACTTTTTGTTGTACTTCTTTATTGAAATCTTGCACGCCCATACTCAGGCGGTTAAAGCCTTCATTACGCAAATGATCGATAACATCTAATTCAATCTCACGCGGGTCAATTTCAATAGAAAGCTCTGCATTATCGACAAAATGAAAATGCTGACGTAATAACGAAACCAATCGACTAATTTGTTGCTTATCCAGAAAAGTAGGCGTACCCCCACCCCAATGCATTTGAGTCACTTTTCGGTCTTTAAAATAACGAGCTCTATTAATAATTTCTTTTTCTAAAACATCAAGATACTCGTCTGCTTTATGTTTATGCCGCGTAATAATTTTATTACAACCACAGAAATAACACAGCTTATGGCAGAAAGGAATATGGATATAAAGTGATAAAGGGCGCTCAGGATAACGTTGAGTCGCTTTGATAAAATCAGCATCACCATATTGTTGATTAAATTCCAATGCTGTTGGGTATGATGTATAGCGAGGACCTGAATAGTTATACTTATGGATCAGGTCAAGATCCCAAATAATTGTTTGTTCTGACATGCCTCTACCTTCCAAAAGTGAACCGCTGATATCTCATACCAGCAAACAGACATTATGAATATCTGAAATAATAGTGTAACCAATAAATCGAGAACTGAATATGATCGAAAGGGGTATCGTATAAATCCCCTTATCTTCTTATTCATAGGCTATCCGGCCCGAATACAATATGTGATATAAATCACATTACATAAAAATAGTCTTACTCATTAAAGATATTCATGAATAATTTAAGTTTATTCAACATGTTAGTTAAGCTTTATTATTTTAAAATAACGCTTCTCAACTTTTACCCAGAGTTTAAAACGATATATTACTCAAAATACGATTTAAATTAATTAAATATCTCGTTATATTAATTTTATTATTTTTTTATTCTCTCGTAATTCGATGGTTGCAATAATAGTAATAATTATATCTTTACCTAAATTATAATATTACATACCCTAGGACAAAACATTGATTAATATCCAACTCAGTCGTGTTTTGATTTAAATTTGAGAGTCATTTAAAGAATAAAGGTCGCTATATTACAAGGAAAGATAGCATCCCCCATACCTTATCTTATTTTAATTGACCATTCTCTTATTTTATCAGTCTCTTTTATATACCCGAATTATGGATTATTAACCATGGAAGGAAACGGACTAGCAACCAAGGATGGTTTCTCTTTTCAATAAAAATAACCCTCTATTTTATTTTCTTTGTTATTAATCTAATTTCTTTGATTAAAATATCTGCATTCCTTTAATAGCTAATAAGAATTATTATTATTTGATAATAACAAATAGAAAGGCCCTGTTTATTATGATCACATAAAACAGAGCCTTTTTCTTTATTATGGTTAATTTATAGCATTAAATTATTTTGCTTCTTTACCATAATTAGGTGAGCGAGGGCCGTATAAAATACCATTTGCTTTACCTGCTGAAAGTAACCGCACACTGGTTATTCCTGCAATTTGGTAACTCTTATCAGAAACGGTATTAACGATTTGATTCACAACAGCAGAAACCAACATTCCCACTAAGCTGCTTGATGAACTTTCTGTCTCTGTACTTGATGCGGTTGCAGAACTGCTCCACAACACACCACCATTACGGAGATCAACAAGTTTAGCACTAACAGTGACTCGTGTATCACTGGAAATAACTTGGTATGACGTGCCGAATTCAGTGATATCTAAGTATAAAACCGCATCAGCACCAAAGATTTCACGCAATTTATTCGGACTTACTGCGTGAATATCTCCAGCCATTGATAGACCATTTTGCTTAAATGTCTCTTCAACGACCGCAACTGGGAAAACATAATAGCCCGCTTCAGCCAAAGGATACGTCACTTGAGATAAGAAACTATGCCCCGCACCAACCTCTGTTGTGTGGTTTTGTGGCACTAAAACTAAAATACTTTTTGGCTTACTTTGTTTAAAGGCGGTGTAATCTGTTTTGACAGGTTGAGCACAACCCGTTAATACCAACGCAAACGCAAAACACATTAAAGCAAATAAACGACTCATTTTTGCATTCCTTTGTTTTTCATCAGGCGATCCATAAATTCTGCTGATTCAGGGTAAAGTGCTTTTTCCTCATTAAATTCAGCCATCGCTAAATCTAATGCACCTGTTGCACCATATAACATGCCTAAATGTGCATGTAATCCTGGTGGAATACCTAATGATTTAGCGCGGGAAAGTTCAATACTTTTCTTTAATGTATCAATCTGTGCTTGAGGGTCACTTTCACTTTGTTGATAGTGTTGATAAACCACTTGTTGATAGCTATCCCAGTTATAAAGCGGTTTAGGGCCACTTGCGCACCCTGTTAATAATAGTGCGCCAAAAGCAAGGCTCATTAATGATTTTAACATTGTTATATCCTTATAAAATGAGCATTATTTTGAAGGCTGCCAAGCATTGCTCTCAATACCAGCCACTAAATTATTAACCGCTTCACGAATAGCGAGATCAAGCACTTTACCGTTAAGTGTTGAGTCATAGCTTGCTGTTCCACCAAACCCGATGATTTCACGGTTAGAAAGTTCATATTCACCTGCACCTTGAGATGAGAACACCACTTCTGATGTGTTTACATTCACAACGTTTAAATTCACTTTGGCATAAGCAACTTGAGTTTTACCGCGGCCTAAAATACCAAATAATTGGCGATCACCCACTTCTTTACGACCAAATTCAGTGACATCACCAGTAATAACATAGGTTGCACCTTTTAATTGCTGGCTTTGGCCTTTAATACCCGCTTCTTCTTTTAATTCAGATAAGTTAGCTCTATCTAATACATTAAAACGCCCTGTCTGTTGTAAATGTGTCATTAAAATGGTTTTGGATTGATTACCTAATCTATCAACACCATCAGAGAATATTCCATTCATATAACTAGAACGGTTATCAAACTTACCAATTGAAATAGCGCTTTTTGTCCCTGTATAAGTCGTGTTATAGGTTGCAACTTTAGCAACATCTAAAGAGCGAGAAGACTCTGAAGCACACCCTGCAAGTAATGTTGCAGAAACTAAAATCAAGCCAAGCGATAATTTATTTAAATTCATATTAATAACCTAATAAAGGTGAAATAAACTTATAGATATTCATTCTATTAATTAAAATAGAGTTGATATAAACAGAAAAAATGGTTTTCAGTTTTAGCTCATAGAAGTTCACTTAAAAACCTTATTAGTAATAAGGTTATAAGACGATCAACTCATATTTATAATATAAAGGTAATCAGCGATGGGGAGAATAGAAGATAGATGATAAAAACAATAATAAATAAATATAGAGATGAAATAGAGAATACTTTATTTATTATTTTTTTAATATCGCTTAAGTCAGATTAAAACCAAACCGATTAAAAATAAAAAGTAAATGAGAGGATATTTAGTTTGCACTCTTCTTTATCAATGTTTTGTTATTAGAAAATAGCTTGAATAAGGCAAAATAAAAAAATGTGGTGCCATCAATATTCATGACACCACATTCAACAACGTTAGAGCCTCTAGCTCATTAACACCATAACCATAAATGTGTTATTAGCGTTTTTTTCCAAATGCAGCGGCTAACGCGTCACCCATTGCACTATTTCCCGCATTATTACCGTTATTTGTTGATTGACGGTTATTACGAGCTGGCTTCTGCCCTTTATTATTTCTAGGGTGATTATTACTATTACTCGGTAATGATTGTCTATTTTCACTATCACCAGCAACTTCATCTAAACGCATAGTTAATGCAATACGTTTACGAGCTAAATCAACTTCAAGAACTTTGACTTTAACAATATCACCTGTTTTTACCACAGTATGCGGATCTTCAATAAATCGGTCAGCTAAAGAGGAGATATGAACCAAGCCATCTTGGTGTACACCGATATCAACGAATGCACCGAAATTAGTCACATTAGTCACGGTTCCTTCAAGGATCATGCCACTAACTAAGTCATTCATTGTTTCGACACCTTCAGCAAAAGTCGCAGTTTTAAACTCAGGACGAGGATCGCGCCCTGGTTTTGCTAACTCTTTTAAGATGTCATTAATTGTTGGTAGACCAAATTGCTCTGTGATAAACGCTCTTGCATCAACCTGTGAGATCAAAGCGCTATTTCCCATTAAATCGTCAATCTTTTGCTGCGTAGATTGCAGGATATTTTCAACAACTGGATACGCTTCTGGGTGAACTGTTGACGCATCCAGCGGATTTTTACCATCACGAATGCGCAAGAATCCTGCACATTGCTCAAAGGCTTTTGGCCCTAAGCGTGCGACTTTGAGTAACTGTTTTCTATCAATAAAGCGGCCGTTCTCATCACGCCAATTAATAATATTTTGAGCGATAGATTGGCTAAGCCCCGCAACTCGCGTTAATAATGGTACTGACGCTGTATTTAAATCCACACCAACACCATTCACACAGTCTTCAACAACAGTATCAAGTTTTCTGGCTAATAATGTTTGGCTAACATCATGCTGATATTGGCCAACACCAATTGATTTAGGATCAATTTTTACAAGCTCAGCCAACGGATCTTGTAAACGGCGAGCGATAGATACCGCACCACGAATAGACACATCCAAATCAGGAAATTCATTAGCAGCAAGCTCTGATGCAGAATATACGGACGCTCCCGCCTCGCTCACAATTACCTTTTGTGCTTTGACGTCTGGGTAACGTTTTACTGTTTCAGCAAAAAAGCGTTCGGTTTCACGAGAAGCAGTACCATTACCAATCGCCACCAGTTCAACATTATGCTTAATACATAACGCCGCGACACTGGCAGCCGCTTTATCAGCTTGGCCTGTATGTGGATAAATCGTATCGGTTGCAATTAACTTACCAGTGCTATCTACAACGGCAACTTTCACACCGGTACGTAAACCAGGATCAAGCCCCATAGTGGCTCGCATACCCGCAGGTGCCGCCATCAGTAAATCATTTAGGTTTCGAGCAAAAACATTAATAGCTTCTTCTTCCGCCTTTTCTCGTAATTGGCTCATCAATTCTGTTTCAATATGCATTAAAACTTTAATACGCCAAGTCCAGCTTACAACCGCTTTGCGCCAGCTATCTGCTGGTTGGTTGTTTAAGCGTAATCCTAAATGCTCTGTAATCAGTTGTTCACCGTAGCTTTCTTTAGGTGCTTCTTCAAATTGCGGATCAGGATTAAGTGATAATTGTAAAATACCTTCATTACGACCACGAAACATGGCTAACGCACGGTGAGAAGGAACATTGGCAATCGGCTCATGACTGTCAAAATAATCACTAAACTTCGCACCTTCGGCTTCTTTTCCTTCCACTACTTTGGAAACAAGATGTGCATTTTTCCATAAATATTGACGAACTTTCGCCAATAATCCAGCATCTTCAGAAAAACGCTCCATTAAAATATAACGCGCACCATCTAAAGCGGCTTTAGTATCATTCACGCCTTTTTCTGCGTTGATATAAGCGGTTGCTACATCTTCTGGGTTATTTTGTGGCTCATTCCACAACAAGTCTGCTAAGGGCTCTAACCCATTTTCAATGGCGATTTGTCCACGAGTACGGCGTTTAGGCTTATAAGGAAGATAAAGATCTTCAAGCTCTGTTTTACTTTGCGTTTCATTAATTGAAGAACGTAACTCAGGTGTTAATTTTCCTTGTTCTTCAATTGATTTTAAAATGGTTTGGCGACGATCATTGAGTTCTCGTAAATAACTAAGGCGAGTTTCTAACTGACGTAGTTGCGTATCATCTAACCCACCAGTGACCTCTTTACGGTAACGGGCAACAAATGGCACCGTATTCCCTTCATCCAGTAACGTTATGGCCGAAAGGACTTGCTGAGGCTTAACCGTGAGCTCTTCTGCAATAATTCGGCTTAATGATTCATTCATAATATATTTACCTACCGAGAGGAATAATTTTAAAGAGGGCTATTATACACACGCCACACTAAAAAAATTTGGCAAATTTCCGATTACACTCGACAATTATGAGGAAAATAACAGATTAATTTATCATTCACGCTATAGTATCTTTATGAAATTCAATGTTGATGATAGTTTTAATTCGTAATGGCAAAAAGTAACTATATTACTCGTGATGGCTGGTATGCCTTAGACAAAGAGCTAAAATATCTTTGGAAAGAAGAGCGCCCTCGTGTCACACAATCAGTTTCAGAGGCAGCGGCACAAGGTGACCGTTCAGAAAATGCTGAATATATTTATGGAAAGAAGCGGTTACGTGAAATTGACAGACGTGTTCGCTTTTTATCAAAACGTCTTGATGAGCTAAAAATTGTTGACCCCGATCCTCGCCAAGAAGGAAAAGTTTATTTTGGTGCTTGGGTCACGCTTGAAGATGATGACGAAAATGTCAAAACTTTCAGACTTGTGGGGCCTGATGAGTTTGATCCGGCAAAACAGTGGATTTCTATAGATTCTCCTGTTGCCCGAGCTCTCATTGGTAAACAAGTTGATGATGAAATTAGTGTGCAAACACCAGGTGGTGAAGTTAATTACTGCGTATTATCTATCAAATATCATTCGGAATAAGACAAATAAATAGATTTATTACCTTTATTATCACTAAATAACAAGTTTTATCTATAAATTATTAACATTTATTCTTTGGTTTTGGTTTAATATTCTTAACGATGATAGAATTCGCTAACAAAAGCATTTGCACTTCGGGAGCTTAAAAAAATGCAAGAAAGTTATAAAGTGCTAATCGTGGATGATGATTTACGTCTACGTTCACTATTAGAGCGCTATTTGACAGAGCAGGGTTTTCAAATCCGTACTGCTGCAAACGCTGATCAAATGGATCGTCTGCTCACTCGCGAATCTATCCACCTTATCGTGCTCGACTTAATGCTTCCAGGTGAAGATGGCTTATCCATTTGCCGTCGCTTAAGAAGCCAAAACAACCCTATCCCTATTATTATGGTTACAGCAAAAGGGGAAGAGGTTGATAGAATTGTTGGGCTTGAAATTGGTGCTGATGATTACATCTCAAAACCATTTAATCCAAGAGAATTACTGGCTCGCATTCGCGCAGTACTTCGCCGTCAAGCGAACGAATTGCCGGGTGCTCCTTCACAAGATAATGCCATTATCTCTTTTGGTAAATTCAAGCTAAACCTTGGTACACGGGAAATGTTCCATGAAGAAGAGCATATGCCTCTGACGAGTGGTGAATTTGCTGTATTAAAAGTACTGGTATCTCACCCTCGTGAGCCTCTTTCTCGTGACAAATTAATGAGCCTTGCTCGTGGTCGCGAATACAGTGCTATGGAACGTTCAATCGACGTTCAAATTTCTCGTTTACGCCGAATGATTGAAGAGGATCCAACACATCCTCGCTATATTCAAACAGTTTGGGGTCTTGGTTACGTCTTTGTTCCTGATGGAACCAGTGCTCAATGAGAAGGCTGAGGCTTTCCCCTCACAATAAACTGACACGTTCGTTATTTCTGGTTATCTCGCTACTTTTTTTTAGCTTGATAGCCAGTTATATCGTTGTACAGCACCTTATTGTTGGGCCAAGCCTTCAGCAATTTAATAAAGTTTTAGCGTATGAAATACGCACATTAATGCCTGAAGAACTTATTTTAGTTGATGGCACTCCACTCAAAATCTCCCCGGCTTTACGCAATAAAATCTATAGCGAATTAGGTATCTCTTTTTTTGATAAAGAGGCCGCACTTGAGGAAGGACTTTATTGGGCTAAAATCGATGACGATTTAAGTGAACAGATGTCTGAATATCTGGGTGGAGAAACTGAAATTTGGATTGAAAACACGCTGGAATACCCTGTTTTATGGGTTAATACACATATTTCCCCCTCTCTCTGGATCCGTGTTCCTCTCACTGAGTTAGGGCAAAATTTCCTACTGCCAGTTTATCGACAAGCGATTATTTTTATTATCATCGTTGTCGCTTTTTTTTGGCTCTATAACCGTTTTCAAAATCGCCCACTCAATGAAGTAGAATATGCTGCACGTCGTATCGGTAAAGGGGTTATTCCACCACCTATTCCTGAATCTGGCTCCTCTGAAATGCGATCAATCATTCGCGCATTTAATCAGATGTCATCGGGTATTCGTTCATTAGATAATGATAGAACACTCGTTATGGCTGGTGTCAGTCATGACTTGCGTACACCTCTTACCCGTATTCGCCTTGCCACTGAAATGATGAGCCCAGAGGATAGCTATCTTGCTGACTCTATCAATAAAGATATTGAAGATTGCGATGCCATTATTGGCCAGTTTCTAGACTATATGCGCACAGGTAAAGAGATGTCTTTAGAACTGTGCGATATGAATAATCTATTACAAGAAGTCATTTCGGCTGAATCTAATTCAGGTAAAATAAGTGAAGATCATCTTCATCCTGAACCCATTAATATTACGGCTAATCCTATCGCTGTGAAACGAGCACTTGCCAATATGATTGTAAATGCGACCCGCTATGGCCATGGCTGGATAAGTGTTTCAAGTGGAAAAAATGAAGAATATGCATGGTTTCAAGTCGAAGATGACGGCCCCGGTATTCCACAAGAAGACCGACAACGTCTTTTCCAACCTTTTGTTCAAGGTGAACAAGCGCGTAGCTCGACAGGTGCAGGTTTAGGGTTATCCATTATTCGCCGTATTATGGATGCTCACGGTGGTTATGTTGAACTTGATGATAGCGTTAAAGGTGGATTACTTATCCGTGCTAATTTTCCATTAAAAGAGCGTGATGATGAGGATGATTAATTTTTCTTTCTGATAAAGCCCTTTTTTATTCCGCTACTTTTGCTCTATTTTTTCTTCTCCCTCTAAATATTTCATCATTTTTTTACTTTGTCATAAAACTGTCACAATTAAGACATTTAATTGTCATCTAACTGACCTATTGTCTGTGCGTACCGTAACCGAAGTTGATAGATGTCGAAAATTATTCTACCTATCCCACAGGAGGGATTATGAAACTGATGCGTACCACCCTGACTAGTGTCATTGCCGCTGCGTTTTCAATGACCGCTCTTTCTGCGCAGGCAACGACCTCGCTGACTGGTGCTGGCGCAACGTTCCCTGCCCCAGTTTATGCTAAATGGGCAGATTCCTATCAAAAAGAAACGGGTAACAAAATTAACTACCAAGGCATTGGCTCCTCTGGTGGTGTTAAACAAATCATTGCAAACACCGTTGATTTTGGCGCTTCTGATGCACCATTAACAGACGACAAATTACAAGCTGACGGTTTATTCCAATTCCCTACCGTGATTGGTGGCGTTGTTATGGCTGTAAACATTCCTGGTATCAAATCAGGTGAGCTGACCTTAGATGGCGACACTATCGGTAATATCTATCTAGGCAAGATCCAAAAATGGAATGACCCTGCCATCACAAAACTCAATCCAGGCGTAAAATTACCAGACCAGAATATCGCGGTTATTCGTCGTGCTGATGGTTCTGGAACTTCTTTCGTTTTCACTAGCTACTTATCAAAAGTAAATAGCGCATGGAAAGATGAAGTAGGCGCTGGCTCTACCGTAAAATGGCCAACAGGCTTAGGTGGTAAAGGAAATGATGGCATCGCTGCATTCGTTCAACGTGTACCAGGTTCAATTGGTTATGTTGAATATGCTTACGCGAAACAAAACAACCTTGCTTATACTAAATTAGTCACAGCTGATGGCGAAGCAATCGCACCAACAGCAGACAGCTTTAGTGCCGCAGCAAGAAAAATTGATTGGAGCAAAAGCTTTGCACAAGACCTGACTAATCAGAAAGGTGAAAACGCATGGCCGATTACTTCAACCACCTTTATCTTAGTGCATCAAAAACAACAAAATGCAGAAAAAGGTAAAGAAGTGCTGAATTTCTTCAACTGGGCTTATGACAAAGGTAATCAAGAAGCGAAAAATCTAGATTACGCAGTATTACCTGCAGAAGTTGTAGAACAAATTCGTGCTGCATGGAAAACAAGTATTAAAGACAGTAATGGCAAACCGATTTACTAATAAAACCGGTAACCATTAAGAGATAAGTTAACGTTCACCCCCTGCTAACAGGGGGTAATAAATTAAAAGAGGCTTTATGGCCGAGCACACAACGGTAATAAAGGCCCCTAGTAAACGAGGGGACGTTATTTTCAGCGCACTAGTCCGTCTAGCTGCGTTGATTACGCTTTTGCTTTTAACAGGTATCATTGTTTCACTGATTTTTGCCTCATTACCAAGTATTCAGCAGTTTGGTCTTTCATTCTTATGGACAAAAGAGTGGGACCCACCAGCACAGGAGTTTGGTGCATTAGTGCCTATTTACGGCACCATTGTAACGTCAATTATCGCACTGGTTATTGCTGTTCCTGTCAGTTTTGGTATTGCCCTTTTCCTCACTGAATTAGCACCTAATTGGCTAAAACGCCCATTAGGTATTGCGATTGAGTTACTCGCGGCTATCCCAAGTATTGTTTATGGTATGTGGGGACTGTTTGTCTTCGCACCACTGTTTGCAACCTATTTCCAAGAGCCGGTAGGCAATGTGCTTTCTTCTATTCCTATCGTTGGCGAGCTTTTCTCAGGCCCTGCTTTTGGTATTGGTATCTTAGCAGCAGGGGTTATCCTCGCTATCATGATCATTCCTTATATCGCCTCTGTGATGCGTGATGTGTTTGAACAGACACCTGTCATGATGAAGGAATCAGCCTACGGTATTGGCTGTACAACATGGGAAGTAATTTGGAATATCGTTCTACCTTATACCCGTAACGGTGTCATCGGTGGCGTTATGTTGGGATTAGGCCGTGCCTTAGGTGAAACCATGGCGGTGACCTTTATCATCGGTAATACCTACCAATTAGATTCTGCCTCGCTATTTATGCCAGGTAACAGTATCACGTCTGCATTAGCCAATGAGTTTGCTGAAGCAGAAACGGGATTACATACTGCGGCATTAATGGAATTAGGGCTTATCCTGTTTGTCATCACCTTTATCGTACTTGCGATTTCTAAGTTTATGACATTACGTTTATCTAAGAATGAAGGAGCGCGTTAATATGTCTAAAACATCCCCTTCTTCATTACAAGTTCAAACAGAGAGCGAACTGCGAGTACGTCATAAACGCCAACTTTGGCGTCGTCAAAAAAACCGTATCGCACTGTTTTTATCTGTATCTACTATGGCATTTGGTCTTTTCTGGTTAACGTGGATTTTATTCTCAACAATCACAAAAGGCGTTGATGGTATGTCCCTTGCGCTTTTCACCGAAATGACACCGCCGCCAAATACTGATGGTGGTGGATTGGCGAACGCCATTGTCGGTAGTGGATTACTCATTCTTTGGGCCACAGTGATTGGCACGCCATTAGGTATTCTTGCAGGGATTTATCTTGCAGAATATGGCCGTCGCTCATGGCTTGCTGAAACCACTCGCTTTATTAACGATATTTTGCTGTCAGCACCATCAATTGTTGTCGGGCTCTTTGTCTACACTATTGTGGTCGCACAGATGCAGCACTTTTCAGGATGGGCAGGTATTATTGCTCTTGCCTTACTGCAAATTCCTATCGTTATTCGTACCACTGAAAATATGTTGAAGTTAGTGCCTGATAGTTTACGCGAAGCTGCTTATGCATTAGGAACACCAAAGTGGAAAATGATCTCTAAAATCACCTTAAAAGCCTCGATATCAGGCATTATCACAGGTGTGTTATTAGCGATTGCACGTATTGCAGGTGAAACTGCGCCACTGTTATTTACTTCACTATCAAATCAATTCTGGAGCACAGACTTAAACGAACCGATAGCTAACTTACCTGTGACTATCTTTAAGTTCGCCATGAGTCCTTTTGCACAGTGGCAAGAGCTTGCCTGGGCTGGCGTATTACTTATCACCCTCTGTGTTCTATTTATCAATATTATCGCGCGCGTGCTGTTTGCTAAACGCAAGCACGGTTAACGCAGAAAGTTAAGCAAGAGAGACGTTGAATGATTATGGCTAATGATAACGCGGGAAATAAAATTCAAGTTCGTGATTTGAACTTCTACTACGGTAAATTCCATGCGCTGAAAAATATCTCTTTAGATATTGCCAAAAATAAGGTGACTGCATTTATCGGCCCTTCTGGCTGTGGTAAATCAACCTTACTGCGTACTTTTAATAAAATGTATGAGCTTTATGGCGAACAGCGTGCAGAAGGCGAAATTCTACTAGATGGCAACAATATCCTGACAGATAAACAAGATATTGCGCTATTACGCGCCAAAGTCGGAATGGTGTTCCAAAAGCCAACCCCTTTCCCGATGTCAATTTATGACAATATCGCTTTTGGTGTACGCTTATTCGAAAAGTTATCTCGCGCTGATATGGACGAACGTGTTCAATGGGCTTTGACAAAAGCCGCATTATGGAACGAAACCAAAGATAAATTACATCAGAGTGGATATAGTCTATCTGGTGGTCAACAACAGCGTTTATGTATAGCGCGCGGTATCGCTATTCGTCCTGAAGTTTTGTTACTTGATGAGCCTTGTTCAGCACTTGATCCAATCTCAACAGGTCGTATTGAAGAGCTTATCAGCGAACTCAAATCAGAATATACCGTGGTTATCGTGACACATAACATGCAACAAGCGGCACGTTGTTCTGATTACACTGCATTTATGTATTTAGGCGAGTTAATTGAATTTAGCGATACGGATACGTTATTTACGCGTCCTGCGAAAAAACAAACTGAAGATTACATCACTGGGCGTTATGGCTGATAACGAGGCAATAAATGGATAATTTAAATCACAATAAGCATATTTCTGGTCAATTTAATGCTGAGTTAGAGCATATCCGTACTGAGCTGATGGTGATGGGTGGGCTTGTTGAAGAACAGCTGAAAAAAGCCATTATGGCAATGCACAATCAAGACCAAGCACTGGCAAATGAAGTTATTCAAGGTGATCATAACGTCAATATGATGGAAGTCGCTATTGATGATGCGTGTATGCGAATTATTGCTAAACGCCAGCCAACAGCCAGTGACTTACGTTTAATTATGGCGATATCAAAAACGATCGCTGAGCTAGAACGTATTGGTGATGTTGCTGAAAAAATCTGTAAAACAGCACTTGAAAAGTTTTCACATCAACATCAGCCATTATTAGTCAGTTTAGAATCTTTAGGCCAACATGCGATACAAATGCTTCACGATGTTCTTGATGCCTTTGCGCGTATGGACTTGGATGAAGCAGTGCGTATCTATCGTGAAGACGCCAAAATTGATAACGAATATGAAGGTATCGTTCGTCAATTAATGACTTATATGATGGAAGATCCTCGCACTATTCCCAGTGTGTTAACCGCCTTATTTTGTGCTCGTTCTATTGAACGCATTGGCGACCGTTGTCAGAATATTTGTGAGTTTATTTTCTATTATGTAAAAGGTCATGATTTCCGCCATTTAGGGGGAGACCAAGTAGAAAAAATGCTAACAAAAAGTGATGGTAACAATACCACCAAATAAATTTCTCTCTTCTTCTCTTTTCTTACAAACAGCGATAATTATGTCGCTGTTTTTTTATTCCCTCATAAATTTAATACCGTGTTAGCTCAACGCTTTTCCTCACCTTATTCCTTAAAAGTATATCCATATCAATTTTTATTATTTTATGAACTTAGATCAACTTGATAGCGTGATATCCAACATAACGATGATAATTCTTTTCTTTGGGGTGAATAATGAAACTACGTGTTTTGGCAACCGCATTAATTGCAGGCTCTGTGCTTTTCTCTGGTATTGCAAAAGCTGATAAACTTGATGATATAAAAAAAGCAGGTGTAGTACGTATCGCGATTTTTGACAGCAATCCTCCTTTTGGGTTTATTGATCCTCAAACCAAAAAGCTCGCAGGTTATGATGCGGATATCGCCAATGAAATAGCCAAAGATCTAGGTGTAAAACTGGAGCTGCGTCCAACAAACCCAGCAAACCGTATTCCACTGTTAAGCTCTAAGAAAGTCGATTTAATCGCAGCTAACTTCACCATTACCGACGAACGCGCTAAGCAAGTTGACTTCTCTGTTCCTTACTTTGCAACCGGACAAAAATTTATTGCACGTAAAGGGGTTTTAACTAACCCAGAACAAATTCACTCACTACGTATTGGTGCAGATAAAGGTACTGTTCAAGAAATTACGCTACGTGAACGCTATCCCAATACCAAAGTTATCTCTTATGACGATACACCACTGGCTTTCGCCGCATTACGTAACGGTAACGTACAAGCCATCACCCAAGACGATGCAAAATTAGTGGGTTTATTAGCAAATCTTCCTGATGCCATAAAAGCAGATTTTGAAGTGTCATCATTTAGTATCACTCGTGAATACCAAGCAGTTGCAGCAGCTAAAGGTGAAGAGCGTTTAATTAATGAAATCAATAACACCTTATTAAGATTGGAAAAGGAAGGTAAAGCAGACGAGATCTACAATCGTTGGTTTGGCCCTGAAACAAAATCAGCTCAACCTCGTGGTGATTTTAAATTTGCCCCACTATCAGAGCAAACACCACAATCTTGATCTTTAAAGCGTAATAACTTTCTTCTTTCATCAAAATAAAGTTATTCCTTTATTAAAACACCTACCCCGCCTTTGCGGGGTTTGGTGTCTACAATAGGCCTATTATATGTTTGAGCAATTTCTATCACATTACCTTCTTGAGCCACACTATTTAAGTTGGCTTTGGAGTGGTTTTTTAATCACCTTGCTTATCTCTTTTTGGACTATTGTCATTGCAACATTAATGAGCTTTGCCCTTAGTGCTGCAAGAGACAGCACTTTTGCACCATTACGCTGGTTAGCCACGGCTTATACATCGCTATTTCGTAATACTCCACTGTTAGTACAACTATTTTTTTGGTATTTCGCATCTGGAGAAATTCTGCCACAAAGCGCCATGATATGGTTAAACACATCTCATGAGATTGCATTTTTAGGTGTGACGCTTTCTTGGCCTTCTTTTGAATTTTTAGCGGGCATTGTGGGTCTGACATTTTATTCAACCCCGTTTATTGCCGAAGAGCTAAGAGCTGGTATTCAAGGTGTTAAACAAGGGCAAAAATATGCTTCTTTGGCATTAGGTTTAACACAATGGCAATCTATGCGTTATGTGATCCTACCTCAAGCCTTTCGTATTGCTCTGCCCCCTTTGCTGGGTCAATACATGAATGTGATAAAAAACTCATCACTAACTATGGCTATTGGTGTTGCAGAGCTTTCTTACGCATCAAGACAAGTCGAAACAGAGTCTTTACGTACCTTTGAAGCCTTTGGTGTTGCAACGGTTCTCTATATTGCAGCAATCGCATTGATGGAAGCTTGGGGTCAATGGCATCAGCAACGTAAATTAGCACAAGGATATTAAGATGGATTTTACTGTTATTGCTGATAACTGGCAGTACTTACTCTTTGGTGCTTATCCTGATGGACCTTTAGAAGGTGCAGCACTGACCGTCTTTATCAGTATCATTGCAGGTATTGCATCAATTATTTTGGGTACATTAGGTGGCATTGCTTTGGCTATGCTCAGAGGTATCTGGGTTAACCTTTTCGCAGCTTTTTTAGGCTTTTTCCGCGCTATTCCTGTCATTATGTTGATATTTTGGGTCTATTTTTTATTGCCCGTAGTATTAGGAATGGAAATACCTGAAATCACCACCGTAATTTGTGCATTGGCTTTAATTACATCGTCTTATATTGCGCATGGCGTTAAAGCCGGTATTTTAGCGATTGGAAAAGGGCAATGGCAGGCAGGATTATCGTTAGGCTTTAATCGCTGGCAAGTGTTGTGGTATATCGTATTACCACAAGCATTACGCATGATGGTGCCTTCGTTTATTAATCAGTGGATAGCCTTAATTAAAGATACTTCATTAGCTTATGTGGTGGGTGTAGGTGAGCTTTCTTTCTTAGCGACCCAAGTTAATAACCGCAGTATGGTTTATCCAATGGAAGTTTTTCTATTCGTTGCTTTTATCTATTTTATTCTCTGTTTTTCATTGGAAATTATTGCCAATAGAGTAGCGAAATTATTTTCCACACAAAAAGAAAAGCGCCCTTTTTGGCAGATAGTGTTGCCGTTTAAACAACAATCATTTGTTAAGAAAGAAATGGGATAAACAAAAGAGACTAACTTATTGTTTTAATAGAATAAGTTAGTCTCTTTATAATTGATTTATTCATTATCAACTAGACTGATTACCGCTTTAGCATTCGCCATAGTCATAAATAAACGATATTCATTTTGGCTAAATGAAGAAAAACCTAATCCTTGATACATACTTTTTGCAATATCATGCTTTGCATCTACGATAATCATGGGTATCGGAATATTACCAGATGAATTTATTGCTTTTCTTACAGCATCAACTAATAAAATAGATCCTAAACCTTGGCGTTGATACTGCTGACTAATTGCTAACCGCCCGATTAATACGCAATAGAGCTCTTTGGGATATTTTTTCCCGATTTCTTGCGGTAATTCATCTAAATCGATAGTACACAATGCTAATGAATAAAATCCTTTAATTTTTGTAGGCTCGATTTCACTTGTTAATACAAAAGTACGTGCTAAATCTTTTTCATGATGTTGATTGGATATTGCTTTCAAGTAGTTATTAAGTGTTTTATCGCCACAATCAAAAGATGTTCTATCATGTATTTTTCTATTCAGAGGACTTATTTTCATCAAGAATTGTTTCCTTATGCTTGCGCGCGGCACGAAGGAAGCGATCATTTATTTCGATTGGTTTTTCCAATGCATTAATAAAATCTAAAGCGTCTTCCTGACAAAGTTTAATACGCATATCTTGCTCGATTAGCCGTTTAGCTTCAGCAATAGCTGCTTGTACAATAAAACTATTTAAACTCGTATAACCTGATAATGATAAAGCCTTTTCTAACAAAATTTTCATTTCGGGGCTAATACGTGTTGTGATCCTTTCATTTGATAAAGTAGGCATAATTCCTCCACCTCTTTATTAAAACTTATTTAATAGCTGTTATTTATAAAACTAGTAAAACTTCAAAACAGCTCACTTTTCAAGCAAGATAATATGATCAAATTTTAACAAAGTAAATAAAATGTGCCATTTTGACGTCATACAATTATTAGCACTAAACTACACTTAGTTTATTAAATATCTCCATCTATTTTTAATGCCTTCGCTGTAGCGCTCTACGCAATCGATTACTTTTTTAGGTGCAGTTATTGTTTTATTTGTGTAGGATAAAGCGAAAAACATTTTTTTTGGGATCTTTTGTCTATGAGCATGTCATCACCAAATTCTGGATCACAGGGTTTGCTCCAACGCCTGTTTAAGCTACAAGAACACGGCACAAACGCTCGCACCGAACTGATTGCGGGTATCACAACTTTCTTAACGATGGTTTATATTATCTTCGTTAACCCTCAAATTCTTGCTGCTGCCAATATGGATATCAAAGCCGTCTTCGTGACGACCTGCTTAATTGCGGCTTTCGGTAGTATTTTAATGGGATTAGTGGCGAATTTACCTATTGCCGTTGCACCTGCGATGGGCTTAAACGCATTCTTTGCCTTCGTCGTCGTTGGTGCTATGGGTTACTCATGGGAAGTCGCTATGGGTGCGATCTTTTGGGGTGCAGTAGGGCTATTTTTACTGACTCTCTTTCGTATTCGCTACTGGATAATTGCCCATATTCCACTGAGCTTACGTGTTGGTATTACTAGCGGTATCGGTCTTTTTATCGCCATGATGGGCTTAAAAAACTCCGGTATTATTATTCCTAATAATGACACTATCGTTACTATCGGTAATTTTGCTTCTCATAACGTATTATTAGGTGCATTAGGCTTTTTTATTATCGCTATTCTTGCTGCTCGTAATATTCATGCCGCCATTCTTATCTCAATTGTTATCACCACTGTAATTAGTCTTCTTTTAGGTGATGTTCAATATCAAGGTATCTTTGCTGTTCCTCCTTCTATCACCACCGTTGTTGGTAAAGTTGATATTATGGGAGCCTTAGATATCGGTCTTTCTGGCGTGATCTTTGCTTTTATGTTGGTTAACCTATTTGACTCTTCTGGCACATTAATTGGTGTTACTGATAAAGCAGGTTTAACTGATGACAAAGGTAAGTTTCCACGAATGAAACAAGCGTTATACGTCGATAGCTTAAGTTCTGTTGCAGGCTCTGCAATGGGAACATCTTCCGTAACCGCCTTTATCGAAAGTACTTCCGGTGTTTCTGTCGGTGGCCGTACAGGTTTAACTGCCGTTGTTGTGGGTATTCTTTTCTTACTCGCTATCTTCTTATCACCACTAGCAGGTATGGTGCCAAGCTATGCGACAGCAGGTGCACTGATTTATGTGGGTGTATTAATGACATCCAGCCTTACACGCGTGAAATGGGATGATTTAACAGAATCCGTTCCTGCTTTTATCACCGCAGTCATGATGCCATTTAGCTTCTCAATTACAGAAGGTATCGCACTAGGCTTTATTGCTTATTGTGTTATGAAAGTGGGTACTTTCCGCTGGAAAGAAATTAATCTATGTGTTGTGATTGTTTCACTGCTATTTATTTTAAAAATATTGCTGATTGATACTCATGTGATTGATTTGAATTCTTTATTCTAATATTCAATAAATTAAGATCATCATGATACAGATAAAACGGCACCAATAACGTGCCGTTTTTTATAAGAAAAGAGGTGATTATGCACGTACTTTTACAAGTAGATTTCCCTTATCATGGTCCTTTCGGAGATGAAATGACACAAGCTATGGATGCATTATCTGCATCAATCAATCAAGAGCCTGGCTTTATTTGGAAAATTTGGACTGAAAATAAAGAAACCCAAAAAGCAGGTGGGATTTATCTTTTTGATTCAGAAGAAAATGCTCAAGCTTATTTAGAGAAACATAGCGCTCGGTTAAAATCGTTTGGTATTCCAGAAATACGTGGTGATATTTTTGCAGTAAACCAAACTTTAAGCTTAAAAAATCAAGCCTATTTTTTGGCTAAGTAGCTAAAAGCACAAGTGTTATATGCCACTTGTGCCTTTCTATTTTCTGCAATTACTCTGCTTTTGTGGGCAATAACAAACCAAAAACAATAGAATCAGAAACCTCATCACCCACTATCCAACGCTGTTTAAGATATCCTTCCTGTTCAAAACCTAACTTCGCTAATAAAGCAGCTGATGCTTTATTATTCGGATGAATATCCGCTTCTAAACGACGAACAGATAAATGTGTTTGTAGGTACGTGATAAACGCAACCATGGCTTCCTTCATGATCCCTTTCCCTTGATATGGTGTATCAAGGCAATACCCTATTTCGCCTCGTCGAGAACTAGAATAATGATTAAAGAAAACACACATTCCCATTAGTGTATTCGTCTCTTTCTCTATTACCGCTAAGCGCAGATACTCTTTTCTTTCCATATGCGTAATATCTTGAATGATATCTTCTTGCGCTTCTTGCAGTGATTGCCAAGGAAGATGGCTCCAGTAGCGAGTGACTTCAGGTGAACTCATAATATTAAACCAATTTTCAGCGTCTCCCATTTTAAAGGGACGTAAAATCAATCTTGGTGTTTCAACCTGAATATCAGCGTAACGCATTTCTACTTTTCCTTATGAGTGCTTGGAGCCACAAATGCAATACAAACGGGCTCTGCAATAGCATTTGGCTCAGAACGAAACATTATCTCTTGAGTATCAACTATTTTTAAACTTGGCCAGTATTTTAATCCTTTATCAAAAGAGGCTTTTTCACAGTAATAGCCCACTTCGCTGATCAATACGACGCCTTTCTCTTCTAATTGTTGAAGCGTGATATGCCGATTATAGATATTAGGTGGTTGCACATTTTCTTCTAATATCCAAGGCTGTGAAGATAGAGGCCTATCTTTACCATAAAAAGTTACCCATTCATGCATATATTCACCCCCCACATACGCTAACGGGGTGTGATAATGTTGATGCCAAGCTTGTTCAACCTCTTGCACAAATGTTTTGATACCAATAAATTTTTGACCCGCATTACGCACATTAGCTGCTTGTACGACGGTATAGCCAGAAACAACCAACATGCCAAACACACCTAAACCGTACAATACACCACGCAATGAACGCTTAGGCATGACACTAATTGAACCCACAAAAAGTGCAGTCGCTATCGACATAAATGGCTGTAACCACTCCGTAATACGGCCACCTTCATGAAAGCTAAACCAAGTAAAAATAATTGCTAATGGGAATAACAAAATAAAATTCAATAATTGGCTATCTGGAGATGCAGACCAACTTAATCGACCACCATAAAGACGTAATATTGCCCACATCAAGATAATAGGATAAAAAACTGTCAGTGCAGCACGCGTTGTACGCAAATTAAAACGGCTCTCTATTTGAGAATCAACCCATTTAAACGCGGCAAAGTCGGTTTGCCATAACCAAATAAAATTAGGAATAACAAAAGCAAACCAAATCGCAATTGCCAAATAAAAATAAGGTGAACGATAGCTCACTCGCACTTTAGGGACAAATAGGCTTAATAAGAAGACAGAACCCATAAAAGCTAGTGATGAGTATTTCCCCATTGTGGCAATACCCATAACAATAGCAAAACCAATCCAATATTTTTGATTGTCATTGATTGCACAGAGGAAAAAATAAAGAGCCCAAGCCCAGCAACCGACTAGAATATAGTTATCGTTATAAGGGATAATATCGAAGTTAATAATGCCAGATAAATTAAGCCCTAACATGGCAAACCATGCAAGATTAGTGTTGCGTGTCAATTTATAAGCTAAATTCCAGACACCTAATAACCCAATGGCAATCACAATAAAGTGGATAAAATACCAATAAAAGCTAAAATCGACACCGCCATAAATAGCAGGTGATATTATAAAGCCAACAAACCAAGGATTTTTAGGGGAACCCCAACCTCCATTGGTACCCCAATTGACCGCTTCTACGGCATCATAAGGCACCGTAGGGTCAAAAAGATAGCTGACTAAGATCCACAGTGCCGCATAGCCAATAACCCACCAATATACCGGTTTACGCAATTGCGCAGATGATAATGTCATAATAAATAGAAAGTTAAGTTGATAAATTTAATTTTGTTATTAAAGAATGTCACAACACAGTAAAGTATAGTGAAATGAACCGCACATTGTACGTGAGCAAAAATTAAATTGTCTTAAATTTGCGCTTTTATTGAAAATTTGTTTCTGATAGATTGCGCAACCAAGAAGATCACTACCGAGTTACCATTATGAATATGATTAAAAGAAAGCCCGCAGCAAAAACACGTAAAAAAACACGTGAAGAGCTGAACGCGGAAGGACGTGAACGCAAACGTCAAAAGAAACACCGCGGCAATCCTGCTGGTAACCGTCAGCAGGAAATGGAAAATAAAAACCAAACTAAAAATACAGCACCGAAAGATCCACGTATTGGTAGTAAAAAACCAATCCCTCTGATTGTCGGTGATGCACCTAAAGTGACGAAGAAAAAACCCGCGCCTATCAAACCAGAGCCGGTTCGTTTAACACCTGAACAAGAATTAGACTTGTTAGAAAACGATGCTCGTTTAGATGAATTACTGTCTCGCCTTGAAAATGGTGAAAAACTTAATGCTGAAGAACAGGCTTATACTGAGAAAACCCTTGATCGCATTGACGAATTAATGGTTGAACTTGGTATTGAGTTTGAAGATGATGACGATGAAGAAAAAACTGAAGACATCATGCAATTACTGAAAGGTAAATAATCAAAAGGCTAATCATTTTCTTTGATTATCTTACATCTAATGGATATCAATAACTTATTGATATCCATTAATTTTTATATACGATCTATTTTTTCATATTTGATTTATGTTTGAAAATACCCTTTTCTTGTGATGACATAAACAAACCTATCAAGCTCAGATAACTCCGCCTATTCCTCTCTTATCATCCCTGATATTCTATTTTTCCATCTTTAATATAAATATACGAGTGATAAGAAATATGGATAACAGACAGCAGTACTTAGATATCGCAGCCGGGCAAGGAGAAAAAGTGCCCTCTCGTATAGTGGCTTTTCCTGCACAGCCACTAAACTATGCACTTATTGAGCAACGCCTAGAAGAGCAGACGGATTATACTGATGGTGAAATCAATTATCTGAGTGAAAATATTGATGATGGTTTTTTCTATCGTTGCCAACATGGCGATAATGAATTGCATTTTTTTGTCTGTCTTTACCCTAGAGATGAAGATTATGAAATACGCCCAATGTATTCAACAGATGAACTTACCCCGCAATTATTAGCGCACGCAAATGCCACAACTCAAGATTTATTATTAGAAACGCTATTTACTGAGGCGTTGCATCCCTTAGCAAGTTACCGCCATCAACTAAATTTTCTAAATATTATTGCTCCTGAAATGGTTTTAGCATTAGATGAATCAGCAGCAGGTAAAGCCTTATCACCAGAGTGGATCCGCTTTCAATTAGAAACCCCCGATCTCTATCCTGAAGTAGAAAGCTTATATGTTATTCATGCTGTCTATGACACAGAAAATGATCCACCAACCATGTTTTGGTTCCATACTCATGGGCTCGCACGCTGTGGCTTAACTGAAGTCGATTTAGTTATTCCAAGTATGCTTGAATCTTACTATGGTATCCCTGATCTCTTCCGCTGCTTTGTTAACAACAGTATTAATCATCGCCAAATCGAATTTGGTGAACCAATGCTTTGTGGGCAAACATCATCAGGTTTAGAGTATCTTGTTGCCTTACCTTTTGAAGAAGGTATCCGCCATATTAATCAATCAACACCTCTCGAAAACCTTAGATCTTTAGAAGAGATGCGTTACGACACTGAAGGCGCACCAAACGGCGTTTTCTTAGGTGATCTAGCCGATCGTGACGAGTATCACCAACACCCTTCATCTATGCTATTTAGAACCAATGAAGAAAATCCTGTTTTAGAAACCTTCTTTAAAGGTTATGAAGAGCAGCAAGCAATGATGCTATTACGTAGCAATGAAGAAACCTATGAAATGTCTGAAAAAGCCAAACGACGCTGGGAATACTTTGTTTCTATGTTTGATAACTACAATCAACCCCCCGTCGAAAAAAAGAACGGTTTTCTTTCGAAATTATTAGGTAAAGAAAAACCCGAAGAGACCGAAAACCCTTGGCAATTTATGATCAAATTCGGTATTCCTTACGGTGAAGAGGAAGAAAAAGAGCTTGAACATATGTGGTTTGTGCCACAGTCTCGTGATGGTGACACTGTTTATGCCAAATTACTCAACGTGCCATTTTATGTTAAAGAGATGCAAGAAGGTGAAATCTATCCCATCAATATAGATTTAATTACTGATTGGGTCGTTTCATTCGAAGATGATAGTTATACCCCTAACAATATTTACCAGCTTTTTAGCCACCAGCAAACTCACTAATTAGCTAACAATCTCACGCCTTTAATGCGGGTTTCTTATTTAATCATGATGAGAAACCCGTTTTTAAATTTCAGTAAAATCTACTTTCATCTGGTGACCAGTTAACATTATTAATTGATTGTTATTTTGTTGCTACATTGACATCTCAACTCTTCACATTTTGTTTTTGTCTAGTAACAGATAGAGAAAACAGTCTGATTTCCTCCCAATATCTTTTCTCTGGTTGATTTAAATCAAGTGTGGATAAGTGTAGAGTAGGCTAAATTATACCCAATAAAGATAATTATAATTCTCATTAGCATTAAAAATATTTATTATAATTATCCTGACTCTTATTATGTGAATTTTTATATACGTTAATAATTATCAGTATCATTATTTTTTGTATCAATATTCGTGGAAGAACGATTTATGTCACTGATCCCAAATCACAGTTATAAAATCTTGAGCTACTCACCTCAGATTAGCCCTGCATACAGGCAAAAATTGTTATCTTTAGGTATGTTGCCTGGCGCTGTGTTTAACGTTATTCGTATCGCACCACTGGGTGATCCTATTCAAATAGAAACGCACCGAGTATCCCTCATTTTGAGAAAAAAAGATCTCGCACTTATCAACCTTAGCGAAGTGGTTCATAACGAAAAATAATCGTTATTTCTCATTCAACCAGGCAAGACAACTATTGGCACCACTATTATGACTCCTCTCACTATAGGCCTTATCGGCAACCCCAATGCTGGTAAAACGACACTTTTTAATCAGTTAACAGGCTCTCGCCAGCGCGTAGGTAACTGGGCGGGTGTGACGGTCGAACGCAAAGTTGGTCGTTTCACAACGACAAATCATAAAATTGAGCTCGTCGATTTACCCGGCACTTACTCTTTAACGACAATCTCAGAACAGACATCACTTGATGAGCAAATTGCCTGTCATTTCATTTTAAGTAATGAAGCAGACATGCTGATTAACGTTGTTGATGCCTCTAATCTTGAACGTAACCTTTATTTGACATTACAACTTCTTGAGTTAGGCATTCCCTGCATTGTGGCATTAAACATGCTCGATATTGCAGAACATCAAGATATGCAAATTGATATCAAAGCATTGTCTGAACAACTGGGTTGCCCTGTTATTCCAATGGTTTCAACTAAAGCATCGGGAATGGATAAGCTCAAAGAAGCGATTGATACTTTCCCTGCTGAAAAGAAAAAACCACAAGAACTACTAACGTCTTACCCATTATGGTTACTTAATGAAGTCGAGGCACTCGCTGAAAAAATTAATCATGATGAGTTTAATTTACAGCAACGCCGTTGGATGGCATTACAGTGTTTGGAAGGGGATATTTATACCCATCAACGTGCTCAAGTTACCACCGAAGATATCAAAGCAATTCGTCAGCGAATTCAAGATGAGCACAATAATGAACCAGAATTAGTCATTGCGGATGCCCGTTATCAAAATATTGAGCGCATCTGTCATACTGTGATTAATATGGAATCTATTAAGCCAAACATCCTGACTCAAAATATCGATAAAGTGATATTAAACCGTTGGTTAGGTGTACCTATCTTCCTGTTTGTCATGTATTTAATGTTCGTTTTGGCGATTAACATCGGTGGTGCATTACAACCTGCTTTTGAGGGAGGTTCTGAAGCCATCTTTATCCATGGTATTCAATGGATTGGTGCAACTTTTAACTTCCCAGAATGGTTAACCATTTTCCTTGCACAAGGTGTCGGTGGTGGTATCAATACTGTTCTTCCACTCGTGCCACAAATCGGGATGATGTACCTCTTCTTATCCATCCTTGAAGATTCAGGTTATATGGCTCGCGCCGCATTTGTTATGGATAGATTGATGCAGGCTTTGGGTCTGCCGGGTAAATCATTCGTACCGCTGATTGTCGGCTTTGGTTGTAACGTGCCATCCATTATGGGTGCGCGCACCCTCGATGCTCCAAGAGAACGATTAATCACAGTATTAATGGCACCATTTATGTCTTGTGGTGCTCGTTTAGCTATCTTTGCGGTATTTGCGGCGGCCTTCTTCGGTAAAAACGGTGCCAGTGTTGTTTTCTCACTTTATCTTTTAGGTATTGTGGTTGCTATCCTCACAGGCTTACTGCTAAAACACACCATTATGCGCGGTGAAGCGTCACCTTTCGTGATGGAACTGCCTGTTTATCACATTCCTCACCTAAAAACGTTACTCATGCAAACATGGCAACGTCTAAAAGGTTTCGTGGTACGTGCAGGTAAAGTCATCATTATTGCCAGTATGTTTATCGGTGCATTAAATAGCTTTACCTTCTCAGGTAAACCTGCCGATAACATCAATGACTCTGCTTTGGCATCGGTCAGTAAAGTGATCACTCCATTATTACAACCTATTGGTGTTCATAACGATAACTGGCAAGCAACGGTAGGCTTAGTAACAGGGGCGATGGCAAAAGAAGTGGTTGTGGGAACATTAAATACCCTTTATACCGCGGAAAGCATTGTGAACGAGCCTTTTGATCCTGAAGAATTCGATCTTTGGGGTGAAATTAGTGACGCCTTTGGTGAAACGTGGGATAGCTTAAAAGAGACCTTTACCCTAGCTGCACTTTCTAATCCAATTGAAGCAAGTAAAGGCGATGGTGAAATGGATACCGGCACTATGGGTACCATGGGGGCTAAATTTGGCTCTGGCATTGCTGCATACAGCTATTTAATCTTTGTTTTACTGTATGTCCCTTGTGTTTCAGTAATGGGTGCTATTGCTCGTGAAACAAGCCGTGGCTGGATGACCTTCTCTATTCTTTGGGGATTAAATATTGCTTACTCATTGTCAGCGCTGTTCTATCAAGTCGCAACCTTTAGTGAGCATCCGCAAAGTAGTGGCATAACCATTGCTGCCGTGGTGATCTTTAACTTAATTCTATTTATCTTGTTGCGTAATGCTCGTAGTCGTCTAACAATTAACTTAAGCAATAAGCCTTCATTGGCTAAACAATGTTGTTCAAAAGGTAGTTGTCACTAAGTGACAAAGGAAAGTTCAGATGGCCAGTTTGATAGAAGTACGTGATTGTATCGCCCTTAATGGTCGAGCCGATGCCCGTCTTATCAGCCATCAACTCAATATGCCTGAACCGTTGGTGCAAGCAATGTTAGAGCGGCTCACATTGATGGGTAAACTTCAAGAAGTCGATGTTGAAGAGTGTCTTACGGGTAGCTGTAAAAGTTGCCCTGAAGCCACTGCCTGCCAGACAAAGCTTTATCAATTAACCTAACAAATTGATAAATGCCATTATAAAAACCCTTACTTTATGTATGGGTTTTTTATCTAATGCTTAAGATGAATCATTTTCATCTTCCTATTTAATGATTTACTTTCCTAACTATCACGGCATAATCCTTTAGTATAGACGTAAAGACGTCTGTTATTACTTCACTTTATAAGAATATAAAATTATGCCAATAACTGAATTTTCATCGACCATTACGACCGGCAAACAAGGCGGATTACAGATGCAATGTGCATCACGCCAGTTTCAATTTTTACTTGATGAACCTTTGTCATTAGGTGGAAAAGACAGTGCAATGAATCCTGTTGAAGCATTATTAGGTACATTAGGGGCTTGTAAGGGGATTGTCGCCAAAAGCTTTGCGCGTATGCATAAAATTAATCTCAACGATATTCGCATTGAAGTTAAAGGTGAATTAGATACCGATGGTTTTACGGGAAAAAATAAAGAGGCCAAATTGGGCTTTAGTAAAATTACGACACATTTTTTTATTCAAGCCGATAATAGCGAAGAAGAGATTGCTGCATTTATCGCTTTTATTGAACGCACTTGCCCTGTTTTTGACACTATTAAAAATCCACCGATTTGTGAAACATCTTATAGTGTCGAAAACCACATTGAAAATATAGCGTTATAAACTCTCAGAACTGCCCTCAAATATGGGCAGTTTTGGGTGATAACTATGATGTTATTTCACAAGCTTCAATTAACGCTTGAGCAAATTCATCAGGATGTGAAATAAACGGTGCATGAGCCGCATTACGGAAAATAACAGACGGTGAATGTGGATAAAAAGTATCTAATAATCCGGCCACTTTTCGAGGAACTAAACCGTCTAAATAACCGTAAAAACGAATAAAAGGACAACTCAACGTTTTCAATTCTTCTCGCAAATCCTCAGTACGCAAAATTTCCAATCCACCATTAAGCACTTCAACAGAAGGGAGTGGTTGTTCTAACACCACTGATTTTAATGCTTTCATATCTTCACGGGCACTTTGTGTGCCCAATGTTTGCAGTGCTAAAAAGCGCTCAACTGTGCGATGAAAATTCTCATTTAGCTGTTGTTCAAATCCTTTTAAAACCTCAGGTTTGATCCCCGGCCAATCCTCATGAGCACCAAAACAAGGTGAAGAAGCCACTGTAATCAGCGCTTGCACATTATTGGGATTATCTAAAACAACACGGCTAGCGACTAATCCACCTAAAGACCATCCTAACCAAATGGCATTAGCAGGCGCTTTAGCAAAAACAATGTCAGCCATCTCTTTTAATGTGAGAACAGGAAAACCTTGGCTACGTCCATAACCCGGTAAATCAACAAGATGCAGTGTAAAATGCGAACTTAGTCGCGATATTAATGATTGCCAGACCTCTGCATTCAATCCCCATCCGTGTAATAGCACAAGATGCGTTTTTCCTTCACCAATTGTCTGCCAATACAGTTTATTCATTGCTATGCTCTCTTCTCTTTTACAAGGATGTTCATTATGTGGATAACAATAGCAGGATATTGTTGGCTATGTCGTCAACCCTTAATTTATGATACTAAAGGCATTTGTTCGAGTTGTATTCGACATCTACCAAAACAACAAAATCGTTGCCCTTGCTGTTTATATCCTTCTCATCATTCTATGATGTTGTGTGGGCGTTGCTTACAATCACCACCGCTATGGAAACAGATGTTGACAGTCACCGACTATCAACCGCCATTAAATAAATTATTACACCTTTATAAATATCAACCTCGCCCTCAGATAGCCTTATGTCTTGCACGACTTTTTCTATTGCGATGGTTCTCACATCGACGAGAAAATTTAGTGCAGAAACCTGACAGAATAATTAGCGTTCCTTCACATCGTCATCGCCGTTGGTCTAGAGGCTTTGAGCAAGTAGAAGCTATCGCTAAGCCTTTGGCAAGGTGGTTAAATTGTGCTTATCAACCGAATACCCTGATAAGAACTCGTGCTACACTGATGCAAACGCATCTTAATGCCAAGCAAAGGCAACAAAATTTAAAACATGCATTTGTATTAAATAACACAGTGTCGGTATCAGGGAAAAATCTGGCACTAATTGATGATGTTATCACTACTGGTGCGACATTAAATTCCATCGTACCCTTGTTATTTCGTGCGGGAGCACGCTCTGTTGAGGTATGGGCGATTTGTCGAACCTTGTAGTTAACCGCCAATTGGGCGTATGATAACCAACCAGAACAGTCAACTATTGAGCAAGACGATATGATTATTATTACTGATGCCGCACAGGCGCATTTTGTCAAACTACTGGCTAACCAAGAACCCAACACCCAAATTCGTGTATTCGTTATCAATCCAGGCACACCTAATGCTGAATGTGGCGTTTCATACTGCCCACCTGATGCTGTAGAGCCAAACGATACTGAAATAAAGTTCGAAAAACTTTCTGCGTATGTTGATGACATCAGCGCACCTTTCTTAGAAGATGCAGAAATTGATTTTGTTACTGACCAACTAGGCTCACAATTAACCCTAAAAGCACCTAACGCAAAAATGCGTAAAGTTGATGCTGATGCACCATTAATTGAGCGTGTTGAATACGTACTGCAATCACAAATTAACCCTCAATTAGCAGGTCATGGTGGTCGCGTGAGTCTGATGGAAATCACTGAAGATGGCTATGCTATCTTACAATTCGGTGGTGGTTGTAACGGTTGTTCAATGATTGATGTCACCTTAAAAGATGGCATCGAAAAAGAACTGTTAAACCTGTTCCCTAATGAATTAAAAGGTGTGAAAGACTTAACTGAACACCAACGTGGCGAGCACTCCTACTACTGATCCTTCAGTATTAAGTCCCCTATGATATTCACCTGCACTGATATCATGGGGGATTTTTGTATTAAAATAATCATTTACAAAGCGTTACGTCATCTTTACCCATTTGGCGTTATGATAAATGTATCGTTCTCTCGCTCAGAACAAATAAATTAACTAACAATATAACAAATAAGACAATTATGGATAAGTTTCAATTTATTAGCATTGAACAAGCTTATCAATTCTGGGTATCTCAATCAGCTATTTTAGTCGATGTACGAGATCCTCAGAGTTATCGTTTTGGTCATGCAACAAATGCATTTCATCTCACCAATGAAACGCTAAATCAATTTTTACAAGATGCTGACTTTGATGTTCCTGTTATGGTGATGTGCTATCACGGCCACAGCAGTCAAGGGGCAGCTCAATATCTAGTTAATATGGGCTTTGAAACCGTTTATAGTATTAATGGTGGTTTTGAAGCATGGCAAAGAGAGTTTCCACAAGCGATAACGTCTCTGCAATAACGACGGATGAGTTTTGTCAATGATCCACATTATTACGCTTTCCAACCCTCAAGCTGCTGATTTATTTGTCAATTACATGGCAACTAAAGGTGTGCGAATTCACGCAAAAAATGAAAATCAGCAAATCTCTCTTTGGTTAGAAGACCAACATCAGTTAGAAATGGTTGAAAAAGAACTTAACACGTTTCTACGTGAGCCTTTTCATCCGCGCTATCAAGCCGCAAGTTGGCAAACCGGTGATCCGAAAAATACAGGTATAAAATATCGCCCTGCCTTTTCGATAAAAAATATGGTGCAACGTTCAGGCCCACTAACGGTGCTGGTGATTATTTTATGTATCCTCGTTTTTATCTGGCAACAAGTAGTTGGCGACTATGATGTCATGCTCCATTTAGCATGGCCTTATGAAGAGAGCTTAAACTTTGAAGTCTGGCGCTATATTACTCCAGCGTTTATTCATTTTTCACTGATGCATATCGCCTTCAACCTTGCTATGTGGTGGTATCTCGCAAGTCAAACAGAGCAGCGATTGGGTACCGGTAAATTATTTGTGATCATGCTCGTTTCTGCGCTCTTTAGTAATTGGGCACAATCCTTGTTTACAGATTCCAACTTTGGTGGGCTTTCTGGTGTTGTTTACGCATTAATTGGCTATGTCGGTTTAACAGGAATACGTAATCCAGAAAAAGGTATTGGCGCCCCAACAGGTTTAATCGTTTTTTCAATTCTGTGGATTGTTGCAGGTTATATGGGCGTTTTAGGTGACTCTATCGGAAATGCTGCACATTTTGCAGGCTTCCTTATCGGCTTATTGATGGCTTTGTGGGATAATCGACATCAATTATCTCGTAGATCATAATAAAATTAACATGATATTTTTAACATTAGGGGATACCTGTGAAGCAAACGCAACGACATGATGCCATCATTGAACTGGTACGCCTACAAGGCTATGTCAGCACTGAAGAGTTGGTGGAGCATTTTGAAGTCAGCCCACAGACAATCCGACGTGATTTAAATGAATTAGCGGAAAAGAACAAAATCCAACGCCATCACGGTGGTGCGGCATTACCTTCAAGCTCCGTGAATACGGCTTATCATGATCGTAAAATCATGTGGTCTGATGAAAAATCACGTATCGCACAACGCGTGGCGAGCTTAATTCCTGATGGTGCAACACTGTTTATCGATATCGGTACAACACCCGAAGCTGTCGCACATGCATTAATTAACCACAAAAACCTCCGTATCGTGACTAACAACCTCAATGTGGCAACGTTACTGATGGGCAAAGAAGACTTTCGTTTGATCCTTGCCGGTGGTGAAGTGCGTACACGAGACGGAGGGATTGTTGGTGAAGCGACACTTGATTTTATCTCTCAATTCCGCCTTGATTACGGCATTTTAGGGATAAGTGGTATTGATATGGATGGCTCATTGCTTGAATTTGATTACCACGAAGTTCGCACTAAACGCGCAATTATCGAAAACTCGCGCTGTGTTATGTTGGTGACTGACCATTCTAAGTTTGGTCGTAATGCGATGGTAAATTTAGGCAATATGAATCTGATCGATTACTTATTTACCGATCAAGAGCCACCTGCAGGGATCCAGAAAATTGTTGAACAGCACAACGTTCAACTCGAATTATGTTAATTGAATAAACGCCCTCGAAAAGTACCTATTTAGGTACTTTTTTTTATCAATTCACCATCAAATTCAATTAACTCCTTCTATTTATTCTCTTTTTTATTAATACATTAACAATGTTGCTTATTTTCAATAAGCCCACAAACCATGTGGATATGATAATAAATTGTTATCCATATCACGCGGTTATGTTTTTTATCAGTTATATAGTTGGCATTTTCATCAAACTTCATTACAATTATGAGCGAAAACGAACATTAAAGAATTGTTTCGCGCATTCGTAGGAGGATGTTATGAAAACTCAAGACTTGATTGTCATCGGCGGCGGAATAAACGGCGCTGGAATTGCGGCGGATGCAGCTGGCCGAGGCCTTTCAGTACTTATGCTGGAAGCTCAAGACTTAGCAAGTGCGACATCTTCCGCGAGCTCTAAACTTATTCATGGTGGTTTACGTTATTTAGAACACTACGAATTCCGCTTAGTTAGCGAAGCTCTGGCAGAGCGTGAAGTGTTATTACGCTTAGCACCACATATCGCATTTCCAATGCGCTTTCGCCTGCCACACCAACCACACTTACGCCCAGCTTGGATGATCCGTATTGGTCTGTTCCTTTATGATCATTTAGGAAAACGAGTAAGCCTACCAAGCAGTAAAGGCATTAAATTTGGTGCAAACTCTGTTTTAAAACCAGAATTAACACGCGGTTTTGAATATTCAGACTGCTGGGTTGATGATGCACGTTTAGTGGTACTCAACGCACAAGAAATCGTCCGTCGTGGTGGTGAAGTGCGCACACGCACAAAAGTAACCCGCGCTTGGCGTGAAAATAATGTATGGATGGTAGAAGCACAAGATTTACGTACAGGTGAAACATCTCTCTACCAAGCGAAAGCCTTAGTAAACGCAGCAGGCCCTTGGGTTAAAACCTTATTTGATGAAGGCTTAAAACTGAAATCACCTTATGGTATCCGTTTAATTAAAGGTAGCCATATCGTTATTCCTCGTGCTCATAACGAACCACAAGCTTATATTTTACAAAACGAAGATAACCGTATTGTTTTCGTTATTCCTTGGATGGATGAGTTCTCTATCATCGGTACTACGGATGTTGAATATAAAGGCGATCCTAAAGATGTCGCTATTGATGACAACGAAATTCAGTATTTACTGAAAGTCTATAACGATCACTTTAAAAAGCAGTTAACTAAAGAAGATGTGGTGTGGGATTACTCTGGCGTGCGTCCATTATGTGACGACGAATCAGATTCACCACAAGCGATTACCCGTGACTACACCTTAGATGTGCATGATGATAATGGCCAAACACCACTGTTATCTGTATTTGGTGGTAAATTAACGACTTATCGTAAATTAGGTGAGCATGCTGTTGATAAACTTGTTGCTTACTTCCCTAACATGGGTAAACCGTGGACTAAAAATGGTCAATTACCAGGCGGTAATTTAGAAGGTTGTGATCGTGATGGTTATTCACGTTTAATTCGTCAACGTCATCCTTGGTTACCAGAAGCACTGGCACTGCGCTTTGCCCGCACTTATGGTAGCAACACCGAGTTATTGCTTGAAGGCATTACTGATTTGGCCGGCATGGGCGAAAACTTCGGTCATAATCTGTATGAAGCAGAATTACGTTATTTAGTGAAACATGAGTGGGTTATCGAAGTTGATGATGCTATTTGGCGTCGTACTAAACTCGGCATGTGGCTAAATGACGAGCAAAAACAATGTATTAGTCAATGGCTATTGGCAAATACACACACTGTATAAGAGTAGTAAAAATATTCTCTGACTCTGTTCGATGTTTTTATTAGCAATTTTTGTGGCGCCGAATACCGCGCCACTTTTTTTTTCTTTTTCCACAGTAAGAAAATCAATATATAACCTGTTGATGCCTATTTAAGCTGTTTTTCTAAAAAGGCTTTTAATACTGTCGCATTATTTTGTTGCTTATCTTTACCTGAATAAAGTAATACCAACGGTTGCTCTTTAGCTATTGCGACAAGCGATTGCCAATGTTCAGGTACAGCCATTAATTCTTGCGTATAACGTTGCGTGAATTCAGTAAAATCTCCCCCTCCGCCATGAAACCATTTTCGTAATTCAGTCGAAGGCGCGACACCTTTATTCCATTCATCATAATGAAAATCTGTCTTTTTCACGCCCCTTGGCCAGAGCCTATCGACTAACACACGATAACCTTCATGCTCACCGTCTTTATCATCATAAACACGTTTACAAGTGATCATTTCGCTTCTCATCAATACGTTAGTTAGCTTTATTGTAGAAGAAAAATGAGAAGATTGATCTCTCAATACGCTCATTTTCATCATAGAGCCTTTTTCAACATGAAATTTCCTCTCCTTTTGATTGAATTATCCTCATCAAAAACAGGGTGAATAGTTGTTGACTAAATAACCTAATTAAGAGAATCTACATCTAGACGTCTAAATGGTTAGATGGGTAAATGAGTAGTGATACTTAAATAAAAATAACAAAACAGTGAAAGATTGATGAGGTACAGGTATGAGCTTTTATCACGCAAGCCAACATGAAGCACTTAACCAAAATCTTGCTGAATTAGATGGCCAGATCCAAGTTTCATTTGAATTTTTTCCTCCTCGTACCGAAGAGATGGAAAATATCCTTTGGCAATCTCTTGCGCGTTTAAATACCTTAAAACCGAGCTTTGTTTCTGTGACTTATGGTGCAAACTCAGGAGAGCGTGATAGAACACACTCTATTATTAAAGGAATAAAAGAACGCACAGGATTAGAAGCAGCACCACACTTAACTTGTGTTGATGCAAGCCGCGAAGAGCTACAACATATCGCACAGGATTATTGGCAAAGTGGCATTCGTCATATTGTCGCATTACGCGGAGACTTGCCCGATAACACACAAAAACCAGAGATGTACGCCACCGATTTAGTTCACTTACTCAAAGGTGTGGGTGATTTCGATATTTCTGTTGCAGCTTATCCAGAAGTGCATCCTGAAGCGAAAAGTGCACAAGCGGATTTAATTAACTTAAAAAGAAAAGTAGATGCGGGAGCAAATCGCGCCATCACTCAATTTTTCTTTGATGTGGAAAGTTATTTACGTTTTCGCGATCGCTGTGTTTCAACAGGAATTGATGTGGAAATTGTACCGGGTATTCTACCCGTGACTAATTTTAAACAGCTAAAACGCTTTGCGGGTTTAACCAATGTAAAAATTCCAGGATGGATGAATAAAATGTTTGATGGATTAGAGAATGATCCTGAAACCCGTAGTCTGGTAGGTGCTTCAATTGCAATTGATATGGTGAAAATTTTAAGTCGTGAAGGAGTAAAAGATTTTCACTTTTATACGCTTAATCGTTCAGAATTAACCTATGCTATTTGCCACACACTGGGTGTTCGTCCTGAACTTGTTAGAGCATGAATTGACACAATTACCCCGCCAATAAAGCGGGGTGACATTCTGATGAATTATTCACCAAAGTGATACGGTTTTTCAACTGGCAATAGGCTGTATGCGGTATCAAGATCACCATTAGCAATACAAGCATCTATTTTATGTACCTTATCGGTAATATCCGTAATATTCACAATCCACTCTTTGCAATATTTTTCAACTGCTTGATTTCGCAAACCAATTTGGATGGTGCGATAACTGAGCCGATTCAAATAAATATCACGTTCAGGATCCCACTGAATGCGGATATTGCTGGTTTCTGATGCTTCTTTCCAAGCTTCAGCACTAGTATAGCGATCTGGATCAAAATGACTCACAACACCTTGAGTCAGCATCTCTTGAAAGCCTTCATGTGTAATATCAACCGCAAGAATAGAAGCTTGATTAGCGTCTTTACGTCCCCAACCAGAACGGTACATCATCCAAAGAAAGGAAGGTTTTACCCAAGTCATACGGGTCATACTAAAAGGGGGCGAAACAAATGTTCCGTTTGCGACTGCGCTCTGAGCAATAGTATTAGAATAGGCTTGATAAACACGAACAAAATCATTCGTATAATATGCCCTTACTTCACACTCAGGACATCGGTCAACATCATCGTTCATCTTTCTTTAATATCCTTTTATATTAATAAAATGGAACTATCCGCTTAAATTATGAGCCTCTGATCGCAGATAATCAAGAGCCCTTATTTTTGTTAAAGCTCTATCAATAGAGTAGCGCGCATTTATAAAAGTAAAAAAAAGAATAACAATAAAACGAACAGACTAATGTTCCTATTGTATTTTATTTATACAGTGATGAGTCAATAAATCTTGCTAATCTACTCACAAAGTGAGGCGAATAAGCGATTTAATTGACTTACTGGTTAGAAATTAGGCGCTCGATAAGCTGTGTTTTTATTAATGCAGGGGATTTAACTGTGGTGCCTGCTATCTTTGCAGACATGATTTCAAAGGCTTTTTCGACCAATAAAGCCTCATCTTGCTTCATTGACCACACGTTATTAGGTAAAAAGCTCAACATCACATGATCATCGAAGGTACCAATATGAAGGTGAGCAGGAATAACGCCTTCACGCTGACGAATAACACTCAATAGACCTTCAAGAATAGGCAGTGATGAGGCAATAAAATGAGTCGGTATTTGCTGATGTTGCTCTAAATACTGTTTCATCATTTGTTCGCCATCTTTGGTCGTATTATGTTCTGCATAAGAGACCGTGACACGACTATCATCGCCATAATGCCCTTTTATCGCTTGCACATAACCGCGCAAACGCGCTGCAATCGTGGGCAGTAATGCATCTCCCGCAAAAAAATGGATTGGCGCATCTAGCTTTATCATTGCTCTGGTCAGTTGGGCTCCACTGTCACAGTTATCTGAGGCGACACAAATAGCGTCACTCACAGAAAAATCTCTATCTAAGAAAACGAGGGGTTTTTGACGATGTTTCACATGGTGTAACTGATTTTTGCGACTAGATGAAACAATGAAAATACCATCAACATTACGTTCATCCATTGATTTGACGAGTTTATTTTCATTTTTGATATCACCATAGGTACAGCTAATTGTTAGCTGGCAACCAATTTGGTGACAATGCATCTCTAATTTTTCAGCCAACGCGGCAAAAAACGGGTTAGAAAGACGAGGAATAACCAATCCGTAGGTATCTGTTTTATTCAGCTTTAAACTTCTAGCCGCATGATTGACGGTATAGCCAAATACCTCAACATAGTCTGCTATCTTCTTTTGTGTTTTTGCACTGATCCGGTATTGATCACCTTTGCCATTTAATACCAATCTGACTGTGGTAATAGACAAATTCAGGTCATTTGCAATCTGTTCAACTGTTTTTGCCATTACATTAATATTCCATCATTGATATTGCCCTCATCGTAATGATGAGGGCCAGTTAACCTTTACTGAGCAGGTTTAGCTCGGCATTTCTTCCACATTGCTTTTAACGAAGGTCCAATAATCGGTAGGATCAACGTCAATATCGCAATACCTAAGAATGTCGCTGTAATCGGGCGTGTATACAGAATCGATAAATCACCTTGAGACATTGTTAATGCTCGACGTAAGTTAGATTCCGCCATTGGCCCTAAAATGATACCAATGACTATTGGTGACATGGAGAAATCTAGCTTAATCAATATATAAGCAAGAAGCCCCGTTCCCATCATGATAAACACATCGCGAATATCGTGGTTAACAGAATAAGCCCCAATGCTACACAATACAAAGATGATAGGAACTAATACGCGACGAGGTACATCCATCACTCGGACAAAAAGTTTCATACATAAGAAACCTAAAATGCCCATTAAAATATTCGCAACCATTAAGCCAATAAAAATGCTGTTGACTTCAACGGGGTTATCCGTAAAGAGCTGAGGTCCTAATGCCAACCCTTGCACCATAAACGCACCCATAATAATGGCAGTCGCACCATCACCCGGAATACCTAAGGTCATTAATGGCACCATACACCCACCCGTTACTGCGTTAGCACCCGCTTCTGGCGCAGAAACGCCTTCTGGTGAACCATGGCCGAACTCTTCAGGGTGTTTTGACCAACGCTTCGCTTCATTATAAGAAATAAATGAAGAGATATCGCCACCCACACCAGGAATAACGCCCACACCAGTACCAATCGCTGATGAACGTAAGTACGTCGGTAATACGCGTTTAAAATCTAACCATGTTGGTAATACACGGTGAATACGCGCACTCACTTTTCCTTCTGGGTTCTTTTGACGGCGTTCACGGTAATCTTCTTCAAAGCTAATTAAACCTTGAGAGAAAGCAAACAAACCAACGAGGATCGGAATAAAGGAGATCCCGCCCATTAAGTACACAGTATCAAAAGTAAATCGCATACCCGATGTCATCGGATCAAGACCAACTGTTGCGATAGCTAACCCAATTGCACCGCCCATTAATCCTTTGATAATCGATTGCGATGATACACTGGTAATAATACTTATGCCAAATACAGCGAGTGCAAAATACTCAGCGGCAGAGAAACCTATTGCAACTTTAGCCAACTGAGGTGCAATCACAATCAGAGCAATCGTACTAAATATCCCCCCAAACATAGAACCCATGGTGGATAAACCCAGTGCTCGCCCTGCTTCACCTCTTTTCGCCATTGGATAACCATCCAACACCGTTGCAGCAGAAGCGGGAGTACCCGGCGTACTAATCAGTATCGCAGTAATGGAGCCACCATAAACGGCACCACAATACATTCCTAATAACAATAATATCCCTGTCATTCCTTGGAAGGAGTATGTTAATGGGAGTAGCAATGCAATTCCCATATTGACTGTTAAGCCAGGTAATGCACCGATAACAATACCTGCGAATACCCCTAACAGTAGTACTGTGAATGTTTCCAAACTGAAAACAATCATAAATGCATCTAATATTTCCATATCAAAGCTCCTTTCCTGCGTTACTCAAGAAAAACAGGGATTGGTAGAGGTGAATTGAACAGGAGTTCAAAGAAAAGATACGACATCACCACAATCGCAATAGGAACCACGATAAGTGAGATCTTTTTGCGTTCATTCATCAACCACATAATGATTGGGATAAGGAGCAATGATGAAATAATGAATCCTAAGAAATATAAGCCTACTGCGTAGAATATTAATAAAAATCCTAAACCATAAGCCCGTTTAACAGCCGTCGAACTTAAATCAACAGAGCGGTGGACGTGTTTTGCTTTATCTATAATTACACTGATCCACTGAAAAATCCCCAGTAAAATAAACAAGATAGCTAAACCATAGGGCCAAAAACGCTCCCCAGGTACACCATACTCGTCAAATATGCTCATATCACGGGAGAGGTAGATAATAAGTAGCCCAAAAACTACTGAAATCGCACCGATGATGGTATTACTTTTTGTCATGTCGGGATCTCCCTGACCAACCCTATCCGCCTAAACGGACAGGGTGGTATCACTATTATTTCTTCAGTGTCGCCGCGATGAGCTCAGCGTACATTTCGTGGTCTTCTTTCATCATTTGGTAAGCATCATCACCTGTGATAAACACAGGCATAATACCTTGTTTTTTCAACGCTTCTTGGTAAGCTGGTTTTTGCACTACTTCAGAAAATGCACCAACTAACTCATTTTTCACGTTATCAGGTACACCCGCTGTTGTTGCTAATACAGCCCAAGCACGCATTTTCACATTGGTATCTAACTTCAGTGCTTCTTTGAATGTTGGTACTTCTGGAATAAGAGGGAAACGACGTTCGTCCATCACACCCAGAACACGTAATAAGCCACCATCAACGTGTGATTTTACTGCGCCGGGTGTAGTTAATACGCCATCAATATGATCACCTAATAAAGCTGCAATTGAGGGACCTGTACCTTCGTTATAAGGAATATGGTTAAATTTAGTTCCTGTAGTACGTTCAATATTCACACCTGCAAGATGGAAAATAGCGCCCATACCGGAGTTACCAATTTTCAATTTTCCTGGGTTCGCTTTTGCACCATCCACAAAATCTTGTAGTGTTTTATAAGGTGAATTAGCATTGACGACTAATACAACAGGATCTGCAATAGTCGTGGCAATCGGAGTAAAGTCTTTATAAGTCACTGGCGATTTCCCTTGGTGAGGGAACATTGCCAATTCAACTGTTGTCATGACTAATTTTGTGCCATCTGGACGCGCATTAGCGACTTCAATCAGACCTGTTAAACCATTACCTGTTGGTTTGTTGATAGGAACAAAAATACGACCAGCAGGCATGATATCTTTAGCAAATTCTGCAATAGTACGTGCAGAAGTATCAGTACCTCCGCCCGGATTTTTCGGGATGACAACATCAATATTTTTTGTAGGATACGTTAACTGTTGGGCAACTGCATTCCCCATGCCCAGTGTCATCGTAATCGCCAACGCTGCGAGTAGACTCTTTTTCATAAAACCCTTTCTCCACATTTTTATTGAGTAGCCATTAACTGCTGATAAACAATGTTTTTTCGATTCCAAGTAAAGGTCACGTGTAGGGTATTGTTTTCAGCAATAATAGCCGGATATGAAAATTCGCCTTCCCCATCGAGTAAATCGAATGGTTCAGACCAAGTACTGCCATTATCGGATGAAAGACTGACAGAGATGGGATAACGACGGCTCCAGTTACCTGAATTCGGGTTATACACCAATGCCAGTTGACCATCTGCGAAGGAGACGACATCAATGCCGCTATTATTATTTGGTAATATTGTTGCATAAGCCGGACACCAACTGCGCCCATAATCCGTTGAATCGCTACGATAAATAGTACCGCGCGTACTCCGCATCATGGCATGCACATGCCCAGGCTGGGATTCCCATAGTGTTGGCTGTATCACGCCATCCCATTGAAAAACGCGTTGTAGATCAGTCTCCCATAAGGCATCGTCCTTTAAACCCTGCCAGATTTCATGTTCCGTCTGCCCACCTTTATGGTGTTCAATCGGAATATCCACTCGCAACCAGTGTTGACCATTGTCACTTGATATATCGACAAACGCATCCCAGAACTGGTCATCCTCAACCGATCCTGGTGCCAACCACTCGCCATTCGACATCACTAATACTTTGTTCTTCACAGGACCTCTAGGTGCTACATCACCAGAAACCAATTCACTCGGTAAATTCCAGCTATTTCCGCCATCCTTCGAGATAACGTATTGGGTCGTCCAACTATGTACATCGGGACCCGTTTTATAAAACAGCCAGATATTACCTGTTGATGGGTCAACATGTAAAACTGGATTCCAGTGCGCAACACCCGGATTTTTAACAACAGGTTGAGCGTGCTGCCAATGATCGCCCTCTTTTATCGCCAGCCAGATAGCGGTATTACCGCTACCTTCTTTATCACCAGCGAAAAAAGCGGTTAACAAACGCTCAGAGTTAGGCACACGCACAATCGTTGAAGCATGGCAGTGATTAAAAAGTGAATGTGCGTTATCAAGCACAAACTGAGTTTCCTTCATCACGAAAGGCATATTCCTACTCCTGTGTCCTAAATTAATCTAACGAAAGCCATTTTTTCATGTTTTCACCTAATGCAGTCATGCTATTGACGGCAGAAGGGAAAAATGAGTTTTCAAACTGACTGCTATTACGGGAACGGCAGACCAGAGTGCTGAAGTTACCAATCAGGCGCTGATGATATTTAGCGCATGCTGGATAATCCAGTGTTTCGGTCATCGCTGCTGTTGATAAATAATCAGCTAATACGGCAGCCTGCTCAGGTTTATCCTTCCAATTTTCATAAAGCCAAACATAAAGCTCTGGATGGAAGTTGGCCATAACACCGCTATATGCCTGACATCCCGCTTGGAATGATGCTAATAACGTTTGACTGTTCGCATTGGCTAAGTGCAAGCGAGTTCCTTTTGATAATGCCAAACGACGCTCTATCATTGGTAGAGAACAACACGTATCTTTGATAAAGGTAAAGCGATTACTTTGCGCACACCACTCTACAATCTCTTCAGATAACAGGCGTTTGTAAGGATGAGGACATTCATAAATACCCAAATCAATCTCTTTTGGCACCACATTGGTTAAGACCTGTAATGTTTCCAGCGCTTTATCATCTGACTCACCAATAAGCGCTAAGCGATTACTGATCATAATGACGCCATCGACACCGGTACCCGCCATTGCCTGCAATTGTTCTTTTTGCTGACTTAATGCGGTTGCAGTATGACCAGAAGCTACTACAGGTACTCTTCCATCTGCTTTTTCAACGATAAAGCGGGTAAGCGCTTGAGTTTCCTCATCACTTAAATAAAACATTTCGCTTGATTGGCAGGCGGCAAAGAGTCCATGTACACCAGAATCGATATACCAGTCTACAAGGCGCTCTAACGACGCCCAATCAATTTCCCCTTTGGCATCAAAGGGGGTTAGCATAACAGGCCAAACACCGACGTATTTTTGCTGACTCATCATCAATTCCTTACAGTAGGTTAATGGCATCACCTGCCACTTTTACTTGAATACCTTGAGTCAATGCTTGAGCAACAAAGGCTTTAAGCACAAACGCCAATTTATCTTCATCAATGTAAGCCACAGTAATGTGATTACTTTGATGTCCCGCCATAAGGTCATCACGCGTTACGCCATCTAACGTACAGTTTAATAATGGCCATTCGTAGTTGGTTGCTCTACGGCGACGTTCAAATTCTGCTTCAGGTAATTCTACCGCCACACCCGTACCGATATGCATAATCACATCAGTGCCTTCATAGTGTGCACGACCCCATAACAAGCGCCCTGCTTTACCTTGACCTGCGATAGTTGAACCCCCTTTAGGGAAGAACATCGCAGGCTGACGATAACCTGTTGCACCTTTTAAGCCACCTTTGAGGTGTTCAAAAGGAACTGATCCTGAAATCTCCATATCCCAGTAGAATGTTCCTTCGTACTCACTACCCCAACGAATATCATGCAATGTGGTTTCTGCTGGTAATCCTAATGATGTTAATAAACGCCATAACATCGTTTGAGGAATAGCCGTACCCATATCCACTTCGTTGATACAAGGAATTGGCGTATTAGGGCAGATAATCTCGCCGTTTTCATCTGGTAGTGGGAAACGTGCTGTTGAACCGATAGCACCTTCGGCAAAGTCAGACGCTGGGCAACAATCTTTTAAGCCCTGCTGATATTGCACACCCACCGCAGTTAAACCAAAACGTTTTACGAAACGCGCCATTGCGATCATCATGGCGCACTGCTCCATCACCTGTTCACGAGTGAGTTCAGTTTTGTCATCTTGACCAAACATAAACGTCATCCCGTTATCTTCGTACCACTGTAAACATGCCTCTCTTAATTCTGTCGGTACTTTCGCCATTTCGACCAGTAACGCAGATTGAGAAAGGGATTCAATTGGCATACCAATATTGATCATGGCCTGTTGTGGGAAGACCCCGTTAATCATTCCCATACAGAATGTATCGAACAAACCTATTATTTCTTTATTTTTAATTATGTATTCGCCGACTTTACGACCCACTTCGCCAGCTTCCGTCGCCATTACCCTGTGTGTTGGCGCAATATCCGTAAGATAGCTAAGCTTATGATTTACATAACCATATTTCAACCAAGTCGCTAAGCCATCTACAAAGAATTCATCCTCAAACTCTTCTGACCATAAACGTGAATAATTTTTACCTAAACTGGTCATCGTGCCCGCTAAACACAACATTCCTACCAGACCCGGCCATGTACCATCAAAGTTAGCCAGCAGTAAAATAGGACCACGATGGTGTGCTAATGAAGAGGCAATATGGTGTGAATATTGCCATGCAGTTAATAACACAATAACTGGCGCATCAGGATCGATAGCGGCAAACATGTCGCAACCTTCACGCTGACTACTGATAAAACCATGACCGCGAGCTTCACTAATTTCATGAGCACGCTTCATTTTGTAACCTTGCGCTTCTAATGCTGCGGCCAGTTTATCTTCAAATTTTTTCTGTACAGGCCAGCACGTTACGTTTGCAGGCTCGCGTAAGTCTGCGTTAGTGACCATCAGGATCTCTTTCTGACCTGCTGTGATGGTTGTCGGTAATTTTGGTAGATTTAAGTTCAACATAAGATATCCCTGGTAAGGTAAACTCGGTTCATAATCGGAAAAATTCGTGGTCAACAATCTGACATCATTTCGTTATAACGTTGCTGATCTTGATACATCTGCAAATAAACTTGATATTTAGCTTGATGGAAGGCAAACGTGTCGCTATCTGGTGTAATAATGCCACCTTCTCTCACCATTGCACTGGCAGCTTTTGAGAAATCATCAAAGGCTTTACACGCTACAGCACCTAGTAATGCAGCCCCTAAATTCACCGCATCTTCTTCTTGTGCTAAATGAATTTCACGACCTGTCGCATTGGCATATTCGCGTAGCCACAATGGATTTTTCGTTGCTCCACCACACATCACGATGCGATTGATTTGATGTCCAGCATCTTCAAGTGTGTCAATAATATGGCGTGTGCCATAAGCAATAGATTGCAGTGTCGCAAGATAATAACGAGCCAATGCAACACGACCACTTTCCAGTGTTAACCCGCTTACCATGCCTTTTGCCGCAGGATTGGCGCGCGGAGAACGATTGCCATGATGGTCAGCTAAAACATGAAACTGTGTGGTTGGATATTGTTCATTTTCTTCCAATTCAGCGACAGCTTCGTTTAATAAGGCATAGTAGTTAACGCCTTTTTCATTCGCTTCTTGCTCTAATTCAGCCCATGATTCATGACGGCGGATAGACCATTCAACTAACGCACCAGCAGCACTTTGGCCGCCTTCGTTTAGCCATAACTCGGGTAACATCGCGCCAAAATAAGGACCCCAAACGCCGGGTACCATAATTGGATATTGGCTCACAATCATATGGCAGTTAGACGTACCACTGATAATTGCCAAACTACCTTCAGGTTGTGATGCTGTTAATGCCAAGCCACCTGCATGTGCGTCAATAATGCCTGAAGCAACAATGACCCCTGTGTGCAAGCCAAATGCATTGGCAACCGCCTCATCTAAACAACCTGCTTGTTCACCTAATGCCAGAATGGTTTGTGGTACTTTTTCTAATAATTCATCCAAACCTACATCGGCTAACAAACTCTCACTAAATTGTCCCTGATGTGCTAAATAGTTCCATTTACAGGTTAATGTGCAGGTACTTGCTACATCTCCTGATGTTGCTTTCCAAACTAAAAAGTCAGCTAAATCAAAGAATCGCCATACATTTTGATAACGTTCTGGGTAATGATTTTTTAACCACAGAATTTTCGGCAATTCCATTTCGATACTCACTTCACCACCGACATATCGCAGTGAAGGATCATTGGTCAGATTGATGGTGACCGTTTCTTGTACAGCCCGGTGATCCATCCACATGATGATATCTTGTTCAGCGTTACCGCTTGGCGAAACAGAAAGTCCTTTACCTTCTTTATCCACAGCAACCAAAGAACAAGTGGCATCAAAACCGATAGATTTCACATGGATAGGATCAATAGCAGATAACGCCACCGACTCTTTTACGGTAGTGCACACCTGCTGCCAAATATCGGTGGATGATTGCTCAACAAAATCCGTTTTAGGACGGAATTGGGCAATAGGGCGAACAGAAAAGCCTAAACGCTTTCCATTGCTATCAAATACCGCTGCACGGACACTGGCTGAGCCAACATCAACGCCAATAAAATATTGTTGTTCCATGCGAACCCTCATCATTTGCTAACGCTATGCTAATTTTTGCTACTTCGAGTTAGCAAGTTAATTCGAGCATGATGAAAAAACAATCACAATAAGATTGGTTTGTGATGCAGATCTACATCAATAATTTAATCGGTTGATTTTAATGGCAATTTATTTATTTCACTTTATTGATAATTTAAATGAAGTACTGAATCGATTATGTTCGTTATAAATATAACGAACATTTAATTAATGACTGAGTAAAAATACCTATTAAAGTATTAATAGGCTTATCATAAAATGATTTTATTAAAAGACATCTCACTAATAATTAAAAATATTATTCAAAAAAGAGTAAAGTACTAAAAATAATCATCTTCCTATTGTTATAACTTCCCATTGTTTTATTTTTAATAAGTTAATTTAAATTTATATATTCATTTTTGGAGCATTTGATCATGTTGAAAAATATTGCTGTCAGTCTCTCTCTACTGCTTATTTCCTCTTCTGCTTTTTCAGCGACATTAGCAGAAAAAGAATTACACCAAAAATTTGAAGAGAATATTCAATCTCGTGTTGTTGATTTAAATAAAAGCTGTGATGCCAATATAAAAGTTGCTTTTGATTGGTCTGCATTTACTGCTGATGATTTAAAAACAACAGGGGTTGATAGTTATTGTAGTGAAGGACTAAAAGGTGTAATAAATACCTGTGAAAGCTCTAAAATCGCCCAAGAAACAGTAAAAGAAAAAATACAGAATATCACCTGTTCTAAAGCAACGCCTCGTAGTATTGAACTCAAAGAAGGTACGCTAAATTTCGGTATTGATTTCAATGCCTCAAATGATGCAAAAGCCGTTCAAGAACACTTAATGAATAATCTCTAAATAGATTAAATTCAGCAAACAGCAATACTTAAAAGTATTGCTGTTTATTAATTAGATAACAGATTGAATAAGTTTTTTAGAATAATCATGCGCAACATTACCTAGATTATCTACCTCACATAATTCAATTTTCTTACCTTGTAAAAAGAACATAACTTTATCGCAAAAGTAAGCAACCGTTTGAATATCATGACTGATAAAAAGGTAAGATAATTGGAATTCTTCTTTTAACTGTTTTAATAAATCTAATATCTGTACTTGGGTAGGAATATCTAACGAGCTAAGCGCTTCATCTAATACAATCAATTTAGGGTAAGAAGCTAATGCACGACATAAACATACCCGTTGTGCCTGCCCACCTGACAGTTCATATATATAACGCCGATAACAATTTTTAGGTAATCCCACTTTATCTAAAAAAGCAAAAATCAGCTTTTCTAATGCCTGATGATGAATACTTGGGTCCACTATTTTTACTGGCTCAGCAATAATTTCGCCAACCGTTAATGTGGGATTAACGGATGTTGTATAATCTTGGAAAACAATACTAATAATACCTTGACGATGAAGTCGTTTTGTCACTGATTTATTATTCAAATAGATAGCACCACTATCTGGTAATTCTAATCCACAAATTAAACGTGCTAAGGTGCTTTTACCACTGCCACTTTCCCCCACTAAACCAAAAGTTTCTTGGGTATTTATATTAAAAGAAAGAGCATCAATAACCTTCACTTTCTCACCGAATAAAGTGTTATTCCTTTGAGTATAAAACTTACTGATATTCTCAACGTTTAATAACATAGCGTCTCTTTTATTATGATGATATTAATATGTTTTTTTATTAATCAATTGCTCGAAACGTAATGAAAGCTGTCGCCGTGCATTAATTAAATAACGCGTATATTCCTGTGTTGGAGATGTTAAAACGGTTATTTTATCACCTAACTCAACCATTTTCCCCCCTTGCATCACGACAATATCATCGGCAATTTCATTCACGAGCCCTAAGTCATGGGAAATAAAAATCAGCGTTGAGTGATGAGTCGTTACGACAAGCTGGAGCAATTTTAAAATCTCTCGACGAAGAGGAGCATCAAGCGCTGTTGTGGGTTCATCAGCAATTAATAGTTTAGGTGACAAGGCGAGCGCAATCGCAATCATCACACGTTGTAGTTGTCCGCCGCTTAATTGATGAGGGAACGCCTGTATAATAGATTGAAATTGATGAGGAAAAACATGAGATAATGCCAATTGAGTTTCTTCTAGAGCTTGTTTTTTAGTATAGGAAAAATGGTAGATTAACGTTTGGCTAATTTGCTTGCCTATTTTCATCAAAGGATCAAACGCACTCATGCCATTTTGAACAATCAAACCTAAAGATGTTCCCAATAAAGCTCGATGTTGAGAAAAGGCCTCATCACTGATTTTCTTTCCTGCAAAAAAAATCTCCCCTGATATTGCTAATTGTTCAGGCAGTAATCCCATAATGGCTTTGCTGATCACACTTTTTCCACTACCACTTTCTCCGACAATAGCTAATGTGCGTCCTTGCTTTATCGAGAAAGAGACATCATCAATCAGCTTTTTTCCGCTTTCTTGATGAATAACAGAAACATGCTCAAGCGTCAGTAAGTTGTTCATGCTTTTCTCCTACTGACTGGCGATTATCGGGATCAAACACATCACGTAAAAAATCACCCCAAAAGTTAAAGGCTGTGACAACAAGAGTGATAGCAATTCCCGCAGGCAACATCTGTTCTGGATGTAATACCATGACATTTTTTGCTTCACTGAGCATATTTCCCCATTCTGGGGTCGGTGGTTGTACACCTAACCCTAAAAAAGAGAGCGCCGAGATCATTAAAATAACACTGCCAATATCGGTTGATGCTAAGACGATAGTTTCAGCAAAAGTCACCGGTAATAAGTGACGTCGTAAAATATGATGAGAAGGCGCACCAATCACACGGGCGTAAGCAATATAATTACGGTGTGAATATTGACGAACAACCCCTCTGATCATTCTGGCATACCATGCCCATTTCACTAAAATAACGGCAATTAAGATATTACCAATACCCGGCCCCATTATTCCCACTAATGCTAAGATCATAATTTCTGCAGGAAATGACAAAACCACATCACATAATCGCATAATCAATGTGTCTGTTTTTCCATGGAAAAATCCAGCTAACATGCCCATTAGCCAGCCAATGATTAATGTCACACTCATAGCTAATAAGGCATAAAATACCGTGGTTCTTACACCAAACAATAATCGTGAAAAGATACAGCGCCCTAAATTATCCGTACCTAACGGATAATCAAAACTCATAGGCTTAAATTTCAAACGTATTGAGGTTAATGTAGGATCATGCGGTGCTAACCAAGGGGCGAATATTCCTGCGATGACCACAATCGTGATCACCAATAAACACAATTGCGCACTTTTGTCTTTTGCAAGTCGTTGCCAAAACAGTTGCCACATCATTATCTCCTTAACCGCGGATCAGCCATCATTTGAATGACGTCCATCAAAAAGTTAAAAAAGAGAAATAACAGTGACATCAATAAAATATAGGCTTGTATCATCGGATAATCACGACCAAATATGGCGCTGATACATAGTCGCCCAATTCCCGGCCATGCAAAAATATTTTCAATCACGACTGTACCAGCGATTAGCTTTGGAATACTCATACCCAATGCCGTTAAACTGGAATACAGCGAATTTCGTAAAATATGACGACGTAAAATAAGGTTGTCAGGTAATCCTCGCGCTTTGGCATAAAAGACATAAGGCTGATGCCATTGATTTAACATCGCACCTCTTAACAGCCGTAAATAAGTACCGATATACCCTAAAGAAAGCGCTAATGCAGGCAAAATAACAGACTGAGGCGATAACATCCCGCTGACTGGCAACCAATCTAAATAAACGGCAACTCCCCAAATCAATAGCAACCCTAACCAATAATTAGGTATAGCCGTTAAAACAAACACAATGAAACGAATGCATTTATCTGTAAAACTTTGAGGTTTAGCCACACACCACAATGCTAAAGGCAGTGCCAAAATAATCGTAAAGAATAAAGCCGTTGAAGCTAACCAAAGCGTTGGAGGTAATGCCCTTAGCATCTCTTGAATAACTGGGGTTCTGGTAAGAAAAGAGGTGCCAAAATCGAGCTGAAACCCTGCCATTAACCATAAAAAATAACGGGTAAAGAAAGGCTTATCTAAGCCTAACTCATGACGCATACCATCAATCGCTTCAGGGGTTGGAACAATTTCATTGACACGTAATGCGACTTCCGCAGGATCAGACGGCGCCAATTCCAACAGAATAAAAGCAATAAATGAAATCATCAGTGCCAGCGGAAATATCGCCAACACTCTCCAGAATATATAACGTAGCATCAGATTTAATCAGTGTGGCACTTTCATATAAGGTGCCACACTTATCTAAGTGAGCGTTTTAATTACGGATTAAAATACATTTTTTCAAACGGTATTTCATATTGAGACGGATTAAAGCCAACATTTTCTAATTCACTGCGATGGATAGCCTTAGTACGTGAATAGGTTAATGGGATATAGACCGCTTGATCAGCTAATGACGTAAATAAGGTTTTATATAATTCCTGACGTCGTGTTTCATCAGGTGTAATTAATAGCTCACCAATCATGGCATCTAATTGTGCTTTATTCGCTAATCCTTTTTGTCCTTGGTAATCGGCATGAGCAGGTATTCTAAAAGATGAAACAAAGGAAGCTGGATCGTAAGGTGTTCCCCATGAAAGCGAATATTGCAAATCAAAATCACCATTTTTTTGTCTATCTAAATAAGCTTGTTTCTCTTCACCTAAAATAGTCAGACCAACGCCAATCTTTTTAAAATCATCTTGAATAAGTTCGGCAATTTCTTTTTCTACTGCGTTATTCACATTATAAGAGAGCAATAGCTCTAATTTCTCACCTTGCTTCTCACGGATAGTCTTACCTTTTGGTAATACCCAGCCTTCAGCTTCTAATAGATCAATCGCTTTTGTTGGACGATAAATATAGGTTGGGGAAGCAAAATCACAGTAAGGCACGCTTCGCGCCATTAAACTATCAGCGACTTTTTCACTACCCGCTAAAATACCTTGTGCAATCCCCTCTTTATCGACGGCATATTGTAATGCTTGGCGAACATGTTGGTTTGATGTCATTGGACGACTGCTGTTTAACACAATAGCGCGAGATGCAATTGGGGCGCTCATTTCAGTTTTGAATTTATCTGATGCCATAAGAGCTTCAAATGAATCCATATCTAACATGTCACCATCAGCACCAAATATAAGCTGAATATCCCCTTTTTGTAGCGAAAGTAGCATCGTTTGTCTGTCTGGGATCACCCGCCACATTACCCCATTTAATACAGGTTTTTCTCCCCAATAATTTGGGTTAACTTTAAACTCTGCGTATTGGTCTTTTTTATGTTCAGTTAATACCCAAGGCCCCGTACCAATATAGTTCGCAACACCTGTTTTTGTTTTGCCATTAATAAATGAATTTGGCGAAATAAAGCGGAATGGGCGAGTTAAACCTAATTCAGTTAATGTTGGGTAGTAAGGGTTTTTTAAATTTAATTTAACGGTAAGTTCATCAACAACTTCAACGCTATCAATTTGACGAACTAACTCTAACCATGCATGTCGTTCATAGTTATCTAATATGGCTTCAATATTTAATTTTACAGCTTTGGCATTAAACGGTTCACCATCACTAAAGGTCACATCATGACGTAAATAAAAGGTATAACTTTTGCCGTCGGGGGAAATATCCCAACGTTCCGCTAAATAAGGAGCAACACCTTTTTCGGTATTTAATACAAGAGATTCAAATACCATGTTTTGAGCTGCCATCTCACCAGAGTAGAGATGAGGATTAATATCACGAATATCTTTTGTACTGGCATAATCCAGTATGTTATTGCTTTGATCTGCAAGTGCTGGAAATGCACATGCAAGTGTTAATAACAGGGTTGGGATCACCGAAAATAAAGGCTTCACGTTATTCTCCTTTCATTATTTATGCGTTGTTTTTTTGTGCGTGGATCATAAACATCGGCGTTGACCCATAATTAATTTTTTCTTCTTCATTCCACACAAAATCACCAATGCGAGTATCTATCATGTATCGATTAAAACCAATCTCTAGCAACGTATTAATGTCCCATTGAGGACGTTTTATTTGACTTAATGGAAGTTGACGGGCAATTCGCTCCATCTCTTTTGTATCTGTATTCACATAGTGATCTTCAACTTGTTCTTCTATTGAACGAGCTCTATCTGCGACAAAACCTTGCCAATAAGTCTCGTCAAAAAGGTGTAAATACCAGTTAGCATCAAAATTAATTAAACTACCGCCAGGCTTTAATACACGAAACCATTCTGAATACGCCACTTGTGGTGCTTTTAAATTCCAAGTGACATTACGGCTGACAACAAGATCAAACTGTTCATTGGCAAAAGGCAGTTGATGTACATCGCCACGAATAAATTGAATATTTACCTTGTGTGTTTGTGCATTTTGTTTGGCTTCCTGCAACATGCCTTCCGTTGCATCAATTGCCGTGACATCATGTCCTGATAACGCTAATAAAATGGCAAAAAAGCCTGGGCCAGTTCCAATATCTAATACTTTTAAAGTTTCACCCTCCTTAACATGTCCCAATAATAAATGACGCCATTTTTGTTGTTTCTCACTCAGCAATTCTTGTTGATTAGACTCACTATAACTTTCTGCTCTGATATTCCAGTAACGAGTTACATCATTAAGTAATGGGTTATTATTTATTTTATTTGTCATCAGAAACCTACGGTTGTATCAACGTAAAGAGGGAGAATAAATTCCCTCAAAAGCAAATGATTTGGCTATTTTATAGTGTGGGTAACATACCTTGTAACCCGTCGATACTCTATGTGCTATATCAATATTCATCAGCACTCAATGGTGAGAATTGGCTGATTTGTAATCTTCGCCTTTAACATAAAGGCGCCATCCTAAGGGGTAAAAAGATAAATAAGCAAATAGATTATTTTGCCTGTTAAAATAGAGAAATAAATTGAGCGAATTTAGCAATAAACTAAAGCCTAAGTGCTATAAAAATTTATTTTGCCTTAGATTAAAAAAATGAACGCTTTAATTTCACCATTTTAATAAAACCGTTATAGTCAGTAATATTGATATCTTAATTTTCTCTCTTTAAACGAATATAGCCGTCACGAAGGCTCTCTAAAATATGAATCGAATTTCACGATTAACGGCTGATATTACCCGCGCCGATTTTGCCTTAACTCATCAACAGCAGTTACTCCAATTGCTGACACAACATTTTCCGACTAAGTATCGAGCGCTATTTGCCACGCCCGAAAAGAAATCGGATGATGTCATTGAATGGTATTCTGCTGTTTCTGGTAATCCTGTTGCTTTGACCTCGTTACAAGGCCAAGAACAACAAGAGATAAGACGCATTTTAGATGAACGCCTTAACGATATTAAAACGCAAACCGCGCTATTAGCTTCGCAAAACAGAATTACAGATGAAGAGCGCCACCTTTTAGATACGGCATCAACGCTGCCTGATAGTGAAAGTGTCTATGTGATTAATGGGCAACCTGTTATTACATGGTGGCCACGAACAACCCCATTACCACCACCGATTGCACAAGTTACCGCTGGTGCAAGTGCCGCGGCTGCGGGTGCCGCACTCGCTAATGTGCCAGCCAAAACACGCAATCGCTGGTTACGTTGGCTATTACTCTTCTTATTCTTGCTGTTTTTAATTTTATTGGCATCTTGGCTAAAAGGGTGTTTTGATCCCAAGGCCGTTCCTCCTGTTGTGGAAGAAAAACCTGCCGTCGTAATACCACCAAAACCTGCACCTGAGCCAGAGCCTATTCCTGAGCCAGAACCTGTACCAGAACCTATTCCAGAGCCGATCCCTGAACCCGTTCCAGTACCGGAACCCATTCCTGAGCCAAAACCTGTGCCCAAACCAGTGCCTGTGAAAAAACTCACGCCACTAGAAGCTTGTGTACAAGATGAATTAAAAAAAGCGGGGATGACAGAAAAGACAGCGAATGCAACCTGTGAAAATCGCTTAGCCAGTAAGATAAAACAAATGTGTCCAGTAGATCGCCCACCAGAACTGGCACCACAAGTGATTATTATCTTTGATGCTTCAGGCTCAATGGCGTTGAGTATGAGCTTAACAGAAGATGATTTAGACTTTATTGCAAACACAGGAAAACTCTTCGCGGGCTATGATGCCGAACCTCGTCGGATCACTGTGGCAAGAAATGCAGCAACAAAGATTATTAATAGTATTCCTTCAGATATGAAAATTACTACCGTTGTGGCATCAGATTGCGGTGTAGTGAAATCAAGTCCTGCTTATGGTGGCAATGAACGCTCAAAATTACTTAACTACATTAAACGTATTGAACCTGATAGTGGCACACCATTAGCCGAGTCTATTCAACGAGCGGGTTCTCTAATCAAAGGCAATAATCGTGACACTATTATTGTCTTGTTATCTGACGGTTTAGAGTCTTGCGATCAAGATCCATGCGCAGCAGCCAGAACTTTAAAACGTGCCCACCCTCGCGCCGTAATTAACGTTGTTGATATTTTAGGCACCGGCGCAGGCAACTGTGTGGCAAATGCAACGGGCGGTAAAGTCTTCACTGCGCGTAATGCCAATGAGGTCAGTTTAATGACTCGAAAAGCGATTGAAGATTATATTCCGAAGAACTGTAAATAATGATTGATTACAGTTTTTAATATTTATTTCACCCTCTTTGTTTCAACATTGAGGGTGAAATTTTTCACCTATTACGCATAATTTATTATTATATTGAAGCCAATAGGTGCTATATCTTATCTATTTAAGACCCTTCTTTAATTGCGTATTTTGTTTCTTTTCTTATTCACTCATTATTCAGAATAAACCTATTTTGTGATTACTATCACAGCGACCAAATGTTATCTGATGGTTTACCTTTTTATATTTTGTCTTTTTTTTCTTCTATTTCATTATTTTTTAATGCAAAAACCAATATATCGGTGATTTTATCCGTATATTTAAGAAAATATAGCGCAACCTGTAACGTCATTATTTAATTATCATAATCGTTATCTCAATATTCCTCTTTTACTCAAGAAAAATAAAAAAGTCTTTAATAATAATCAGTTAATTAACCCTAAATAATCCGCTAGATAGACACCCAATTTCTGATAATATAAAATGTATATAAATTTTATATCTTTATTTTTAGCCTTAAAGCCTATTTACGGATAAGCCAACTTACCCATAGATAATCTTGCCTAGCGGAATGATCGTCGTGAATAAAGCATTCTTACGAAGTGGTAAATTAGAAAGTTACCTCCCTATGGGAGAAAATGGACAGGCTGTTTATATCTCTGCACTGCAGCTACGTGAAACTTTGCGTTTAAGAGGAAAGGCACATATTTCTCAATGCCTTGCCATTCCTCAGCCAAATGAAACGGGCGAACGTATTGACTGGTATTCACCGATTGACGGCTCTGTTATCCCTTGGTCTGCGGCTTCAGAAGAAGAGCGTACTGCCGCTTATGCTGTGCTGAAAAAAAATCAAGATGATTTAATCGCCTTTAGCGAACAAGAACAGAAGAGGGATGGAAATAAAGAAAGTCAGCTTTTTGGCGCACTCCTCAGTAAAACAATCCAATTTCCTGACGAAAACCATATTTTTATTGTTGATGGCCAACCGATTATTACCTTTTGGGGATTTGTCAGCGCCAATCAACAACTAAGAGTTGATCCTGTTGCTTGCTTAAAACCCGTTGTTGCGACAATAGCACCAACATCAACAGCCATTCCACCCGTACAAGAAAAAGTCATCATTACTGACACAAAGCGCCCTTGGTGGCGTTTTTTATGGTGGCTGTTACCTTTATTATTACTACTACTCGCTATTTTCTTCTTAAGAGGCTGTTTCTCAACACCGACATTACCAACCGTCGATATTAAAACGCCAGATATTGAAGCGCCTAAGCTACCTGATCCTACGCTTGAGAAGCCAAAAGTCCCTACTGTGGTCACTAATGGCCACACCGTTGGTGTTCCAACAGGTACAGCTCACACAAGTACATTAGGCACCGTAGATGCCAATGGAAATGTGATTAATGGCACTGATGGGAACGGTGCAATAGTTGATCCTAATACTGGTTTACCCGTGGTTGATCCTCAAATAGATAATAACCAAGGTGCTTTACCTGATGGAACAACGCCCGATGAGGCACAACAACCAAATGTGCCTCCTGTTGATCCCGCAACACAAAATGAGCAACCGAAAACAGATACTCCTCAAAATGCAGGAAATGAGAACAATACTGCTAACCCTCCGGTTGATCCTAATGCACCACCAGATGTCACACCACCAGCCACGGCTGATAACACAACACCACTGACTATTCCTGCAAATGCGTTAGCCAATGGCTCAACCCAATTCCTTAATGGCCAATGGAAAGCAGGTGCAGGTATTCAAGATCAAAAAACAGGTAAACCACTGAGCCTGAACTATCAATTAGATAATGGCAAAGGACAAGTCGTCATGACACGCAGTGATGGCGTGACCTGCAAAGCCCCTGTTAACGCAGCCGTCAATCAAGGTGGACTGAATATAAATAACCAAGGTCAGGCTCTGTGTAGTGATGGCTCAAACTATTTGATGCCAAATATTATTTGCCAACCAGGAAGCCAAAATATTGCTGATTGCCAAGGGAAATATGAGAACAGTCAGCCATTCCCATTATCAATGAAGCGGGAGAATAATTAATTCATGTTAGCGCCACTGACCGATTATAAAGATAAAATTACCCTTATCCGTGACAGCAATATTCAGTTTCTGGATTTTGGTTTTACGCTACCACAGCGCAAAGAGTACGGTGAGTTTGTTAAAAAAGGTGAAAACGGCCCGTTAATGCGACTCATCTACAATGAGCGAGACGATAACTATCTTTATCCAGCGCCGAAAAATCAACCACAAACGCCTAGAGAAGCAGAATTTAGCTTCTCTCTTGATGAGTCATTAAATTTACTCAATGACACTTGGTTACCAGTACCATTTTTCCGCTTTAATCCGCCACGTTCATTCTCTCAAGGCCCTGATAACTGGGTGAGAATGATGTTTCACCAACTGCCAGAGCCAGATGAAGACGGGCATACACATCGCATTGTAGTGGCTTTTGATACTCGCATTGAACCCAATCGCACTAATACGGCTTATCTAGCACCAAACGAAGAAGATGTTCGTTCTGGTGTTGCTTTTGCACTAGCTTATCTAGGTTATGAGGTAGAAAATTTCCTTGAAACACCTTGGATTGATGGTTGGTTAAAGGAAGTCTTTAGTGAAAGAGCACTAGCAGTCACTAAGATATACCATGATGAACTTGAAGAAGCGATTAAAGAGTTTCAACATCAAGCACATTATCTCAATCTGCTCAATATCTTAGGTGAGAAACTCCACTTACCTGAGATCAAAATTAATGAAACCAAACCACAAGAGCCTGCCATTGAAGTTGACCTTATTCTTGATGTGGGTAACTCACGTACATGTGGGATCTTAATTGAAGATCATATCAATGATAATAAAGGGTTAACTCAACTTTATGAAATGACATTGCGTGATTTAAGCCACCCTTATCAAATCTACAACGAGCCTTTTGAAAGCCGTGTTGAATTTGCGCAAGCGGAATTTGGTAAACAAGACTTTTCAGTCAGTAGTGGGAGAAATAATGCCTTTATGTGGCCAACTATTGGTCGCGTTGGCCCTGAAGCTAACCGCATGGCGGCACAACGCTTAGGAACCGAAGGCTCAACAGGTATTTCAAGCCCTAAACGTTATTTATGGGATGATTCGCCGTATTCTCCAGGTTGGCGCTTTAGTCGCTCCTTTGGTCAAACAGACAGAGAACCATTGGCAACTGCTGTACCTATGACCTATCTGCTTAACGATCATGGTGAACCGTTATTCCGTTTAGAGCCTGACTTTCGCATGCCTGTCTTTACGCCAAACTACACACGTAGTTCATTAATGACCATGATGTTAACCGAAGTATTAGCTCAGGCATTAACGCAAATGAACAGCCCGGCTCAGCGTCTTAAAATGAGTCACGCAAGTGCGCCTCGTCAATTACGCAATATCATTTTGACTATTCCACCCGCAATGCCAAAACCAGAGCGTGCTATTTTTGAAACATGCATGGAAAACGCATTAGGCTTAATTTGGAAAGCAATGAATTGGGATCCGACTGACGAAAAACTGAATTTTGATGGCAAAGATACCCAATGTCGCATACCAATGCCTAATATCCACGTTAAGTGGGATGAAGCCACTTGTGGTCAATTAGTTTATCTCTACAACGAAACACAAATTAAATTTGGTGAGCGTACTGAAGCCTTTTTTGCCAGCCAAGTGCGTGAAGATAACCGCGCATTAACGGGTGATAGCACATTAAAAATTGCCTCAATTGATATTGGTGGTGGCACAACCGATCTCGTTATCACTCGCTATAAACTGGATACGGGAACAGGAAGTAACGTCAAAATTATTCCAACACAATTATTCCGCGAAGGATTCAAAATTGCGGGTGATGATATTTTATTAGATATCATCCAGATGTGTGTTTTGCCAGCATTACGCACCGCATTAACAGACGCGGGTATTTCTGATGCCGATGCCCTAATGTCTTCTCTTTTTGGTAGTGAAGGTTTAGATGCGGGTCAGCAAGTGTTGCGCCAACAGCTTACCTTACAAATCTTCAATCCAATTGGATTACGTATTTTAAGCCAATACGAAAACTTCGATCCATTAGTGCCTCATGAAGGCATTAACAGCACCTTTGGTGAATTGCTAAATGTTCAACCAACAGAGCATGTGCGACGTTATATTGACGATGCCGCCAATAAAGAGTTAGGTGGCGGAGATAGTTTCTCTATCTTGAATGTGCCAGTGCAAATTAACTTTACACAACTACACGCTGAATTTATTTCAGGTGAACGTATTAACATCACCCGTAGTTTAAAAGCACTGTGTGAGGTGCTTTATTACTACTCCTGTGATGTTTTACTACTTACAGGCCGCCCTTCTCGCTTACCAGGTATTCAAGCACTGTTAAAAGTATTACAACCTGTACCACCTTCTCGTATATTGCCATTACATGGTTACAAAACGGGTGGTTGGTATCCGTTTAACAAAAAAGGCCGCATTGATGATCCAAAATCAACCGCTGCGGTTGGTGCGATGTTGTGTTTAATGGCTGAAAATGCACGTTTGCTCAACTTCTATTTCTCAACAGGTAATTTTAAAACTTACTCAACAGTGCGTTATTTAGGGATGTTGGATAATAACAACACCATTTCTGATAATGACGTTTATTACCGAGATATTCAGGATAAGTTTGAGCCTGATCCAGATACCTATTTTGAAGTCAGAGGCGGGATACGTTTAGGTTTCCGTCAATTAGATAATGCTCGTTGGCCAGCCTCGCCACTCTATACATTACGCATTAAAAATCCGAAATTGGCACAACAATTAAGCCAAGAAGACAGCGTATTGCATATCAAGCTAGGAGAAGAGCGCGGAGCCTCTAGCCATAATAATGACAATAAATCTGAAAAATTACGTATTGAAGAAATGGAGCTCATTAATGGTAAAGGTGGCGTTAATAAGAGTGGTTTAAGCTTCAAACTCAATACGTTAGCAGACAGTGGTATTGGTGAAACATCCTATTGGCTGGATAGCGGGAGTGTACTAGGTAAATGAATATGATGGATGAAAAACAGTTAACAGCTAAATGGGATGCCATTTATCAAGGTGCAGGCAAAGCCATTGATTGGGTTAGCGCAGTAAGAGGTAATGCACCTCGTTTAAATACAGAAGCAGATAGCCTTATCTATCGCCTGCGTCGTAGCCGTAATATGGCAAAGAACCTCAGCTTAGCGACCCAACGTCCAATGTCAGTCGGCTTCTTTGGTCTGTCTCAAGCAGGAAAATCGTACCTGATTTCAGCCCTTGCTGCGGGACAAGAAGGTCGTTTAAGAACCAGCATGTCAGGTAAAACACTTGATTTTATCGACCATATCAACCCACCTGGTGGCGGCAAAGAGGCTACAGGATTAGTCACTCGCTTTAGTCGCAAAGCAACGAAAGGTACGCAAGAGTTTCCAGTAGAGCTACACCTTTTTAGCGAAATTGAAATTGTTAAGATCCTTGCTAATGCTTACCTGTATGACTTTAATCAGGAAAAAATTGATTTTGAATTAGATGAAGAAAAAATATCTAGTTTAATCAATTCATTAAGTTCACAGTGTAGTGCCACAACTGTCGCAGGTATTACGCACGATGATGTCGTTTCATTATGGGATTATCTGCAACGTCACGCCGAAAAAAGCCAGAAGAAATTAGCAACAACCTATTGGCCTAAAGCGATTGAACTAGCTCCTTATCTCAGCATAGCCCAACGTGCTAAGTTATTTTCAGTGTTATGGGGCGACATTGCAGAACTGACATCGGCTTATCAGCGTTTTAGTACCACACTTGCCTCTTTAGGCAATGCACCATTAGTTTTGGCTCCACTTTCTTCTTTAGTCAAAGAACAAGACGGTGTGTTAGTACAAAACGACAGTATTATGAACGTAGATATGCTAGAGCGTCTCAATACTGCCAATGATAGCCAGATCAGCATTTGCCCTGTTCATGGTGATCGTATTGATGCCCCTGTAACCCTTTCTTTAGCGGAACTGACCGCACTCACCGTTGAATTAGTCGTACCATTATTAGATGCACCAAGCAAAACGCTGTTTGAACAGGTTGAGCTACTAGATTTTCCGGGTTATCGCGGACGTTTAGGGGTTGAAACCATGGCGGATGTGCGCCGTCAAGTCAATGATGATAGCGCAAACCCACTCGCTCAACTTATTCTTCGGGGTAAAGTCGCTTATCTGTTTGAGCGTTATACCGATAACCAAGAAATGAATGTACTGGTGGTGTGTACCGCATCAAACAAACAATCCGATGTAAAAGAAGTCGGTGCTGTACTCACAGAATGGATCAATAACACGCAAGGTAAAGATGCACAAACTCGTGCTAAACGCCCTTCTGGCTTGATTTGGGCAATGACCATGTTTGATATGCGTATTACCAACTCCTTAACCATGAATGAAGCGTTATTACGCCAATCATGGGGTAAAGGTGGCATGATAAAAATGGCGATGTTAGAGCGCTTTGGTCAATATGAATGGATGTCATCAGATTGGATTAATGGTGAAGCGTTTAATAACACCTTTTTAGTACGTAAACCGGGCGTACCCACTCCGTTTATTCAAATCAGTAATGGTAAAGAAACAGTTCTAAATGAAGACAGTGTTTCACAATTACATCTGATGAAAAAAACCTTTGCTGAAGATGAAACTGTCCAACGTTATATTCGTGAACCAGACCAAGCATGGGATGCCATGTTGTCGCTTAACGATGGTGGTATGCAACGCCTTGCTGATTATCTTGAAACCGTTGCCTTAAAATCACTAAAACTTGAACGTATCAGTGAGCAACTGCAAGAAATTCAACGTGATTTAATCGGTCATCATCTTGAAAAATGGTATCAATCAGGTGGTGAAGAGGAATTACAGGTAAAACGCCGTAATGCCACGACTATTTTGCGTTTTATGCAAAGTCGCCCTTATTTACAAGGTGCATTACTAGACTACCTGTTGCCTTCTCGTAAATCTCTCTACGACCTGTATATGCAGGAAAAAGAGGTTGTCGATACTCTTTCAGACAACAAAAAAGCAACACAGGCCCCAGTTTCTGCCTTTGCCGCTATGGAACAACCGACTTTTGATCTCTTTAGCGATGCGCCAATCTCTTTGGTGCCAGAAGAAGATGAAGCCCCCAAAGGCCACGGCAATGAGGTTACCTACCCTAAAAAAGTGATGGCATTATGGATAAATCATCTACGTAGTCTGCCTGATAACAGTACATTATTAACCTACCTAGGCATCGACCAAGAAATTATGGTGCTGTTAGTCGATGAGCTTATTACAGCTATCAATCGTCTTGGTGTTGAACAACGTATGTTGAAAACTTTGGCAGGAACAGAAGCCATTGCCCGTCGTGATGACTTAGCCGAACAGCAATCCTCTCGCGTTTATAATGTATTGGGTGATTTTATTACTTGGTTTAATTTCAAAGATAACGGTGTTGAGAAGCCAGATAGCAAAATCAATGCAGGTCATAAGATCTTTGAAAGACCCGATAACACTAGCGTGCAATGGGGTGATGATGAGCGTTTAGTCCGCTTACCCACTAACCCTGTTAACTATACCCTTTTATTTGTAATTGATTGGCTTATCGCTTTATCGGCGATTATTACTGAGAATGCAGGACATTCAGCAGGAAGAGAAATCAGTGCTGAACAAAACGCACAGTTAGGCCAAATCATTCAAACCATGAAATCATCCGTCGTGGAGTCATAATTCGTGTTTAATCCAGAATTAAAACCCGTACAACCTGCTCGTCCTGGCTTTGCGGTATTAAGTATTCGAAATTGGGAAGGTGATGCTTCCCCTGTTTATTTAAGCATTCAGCGTAACCAAGATCGCTATTTCTTAAATGATAAAGGGGAGTGGGTAGGTAATGCTTTTTTCCACCAGCTTTCTCTTGAAGATGCCGAGGAAGGCTATCAAATCGTTCTTGATAAAACGTTAGTTGATCCCCTTGTTAGCAACTTACAAATGGCCTATCAATTTACGTTAAAAGACGATAATGAAACACAAGATATTGGCCGATTACGTATTCGTGATGGTGTGTTAGCCTCACAAGCACAAGGTCAAAGTGAAGCATTAAAATCAACGGCGACATTAGATACTCAAGCCGTTCCACCAACTCCTATTATCGAAACATCACCGGAGCCGGAGCCTGAAGCAGTCAAAGAGCCTGAACCTGAGCCGATTATTCCTGAAATTAAGGTAGATGAACCGCCACAACGGCCGACACCACCTACACCGAAAAAATCTAAAATTGGTTTAATTTTAGCGATTATCTTGATCTTAATTTTAGCGGGTATCTTAACGTGGTTCTTCTTACTAAGAGGCAATCCAGCAGGCGACCCCGCGCCACAACCGACACCAGAACCATCAACACCAAGTGTGTGTAGTGTTGAAAATATGAAATCAGGTACGGCGCTCGCTTTTGTACAAAGTTGTATACAGAGCCAACCAGATAGCAAAACTATTCTTACAACGATTGAACAAGCTAAACAGAACAATCAATGTGACGTTGCTCAGCGTTTATATGCATATAAAGCACAATCAGGTGATGTTGAAATCGCACTAAATTATGCTCGTGAATACGATCCAGAAACCGCGTCAGCACAAGGTTGCTTTGGTGCAGACAAAGAAACGGCCATCTATTGGTACGAAGCTGTTCTTAATCATGACTCACAAAACCGTGACGCAAAAGCGCGTCTTGAAGCACTGAAAAAATAGGAAAGTCGTATGAAAAAGGCGCATTGGCTTACTCTTATTCTCAGTGGTTTAATTCTGACAGCACCGGCAAGTGCTGAAGAGAAAAAACCGCTATTACAAGAGGGTAAAAAGACTCTCTATCAGCGTGTATTAACCTACCCAGGTTGCCAAGTGACGGACACAATTGGCGCAGCAGGTAAAGAACAACCTGCATTTAGCCGTTTTTATGTATATCAGCGTCAAAAACAAGGCGCCAATGAGTGGCTACAAGTCGGCCCTGATAGCTTGGGTCATATTAGCGGTTGGATGAATGCAAGCTGCACATCTGAATGGAAAATGCAATTAACGCTGGCTTTTACTAACCCTGCGGGTCGTAACCCAATGCTATTTTTCAAAGATAAGCAAACGGTTGAAGGCTTACTTGAAAACCCTACTCCCGAAAAGCAGTATCAACCTTTTTTAGCTGATATCAAAAATCAAAAAGTTAATCCGGCTGTTTTAGCTAAAGAGCCTGATTATATGATTGATCAAAAAAGTAATTTTTATCTGCTACCTGTATTAGGCTCAGATGAAGTCTTTACTGATGCGGGCTATAAAGTGCGAGTGCTCAATGTGGCATCTGTCTCTTCACAAACCAAAGACAGCAAAGACGCACAGAATACGAATGCAACTGCAAACAATACAAAACCAGCAACACCAGACAGCAAAGATGCTGACAATATGATGCAAGGTTTCTCTGCGGCTGTCGTGTTTGTTATCGACTCGACAATATCAATGGATCCTTACATTGATAGAACCAAAGAAGCGATTCAGAAAGTTTATGCACAAGTCGAAAAAGACAACATGTTGGATAAGGTAAAATTTGGTTTAGTGGCGTTTCGCTCTAATATCAAAGCCGTTCCCGCATTGGAATACGATAGCAAAATGTTTGTAAACCCCAATGACGTAAAAGATGGCCCTGATTTCTTAAATAAAGTTAAAGAATTACGCCAAGCTAAAGTCTCAAGTAGTCGTTTTGATGAAGATGCTTATGCTGGTGTCATGCAAGCCCTTGATGGTGTTGATTGGACACGCTTTGGTGCGCGCTACGTTATTTTAATCACTGACGCGGGCGCATTAACGGGAGATGATCCTCTGTCATCAACTAAACTTGATGCTGAACAAATTCGCCAAGAAGCCGCTTATCGTGGTGTTGCACTTTATACTCTGCATTTAAAAACCCCGTCAGGAGCAAAAAATCATGCTTCGGCACAAGCGCAATATGAAGCATTAACGCTTAATCCGTTCTTACACAAATCGCTTTACTACCCTATCAACTCAGGAGATGTAAATAGTTTTGGTCGTATGGTAGACAGTTTAGCAACTGCTGTAACCACGCAAATTCAAACTGCTTATCGTGGTGAAGCCACTGTAGGCAGTGCATTAAATGCCGATCCCACTTATAGCAAAAATAAAGAAACTGATACCTTACTTAACGATGCGCATGATTTAGGTTATGCCATGCGTTTAGCGTATTTAGGTGAAAAACAGGGCACAAAAGCACCTCCAGTCTTTAAAGCATGGATAAGTGATCGAGATTTATTACAGCAAAATATCCCAACAACAGAAGTACAAGTGTTATTGACCAAAAGTGAGCTTAGCGATTTAAGTGACGTGATGAAAAAAATTGTTAATGCGGCTAACGAAGGTTTGATCTCACCTGACAATATGTTTGCTGATTTGCGTTCAATTGCCGCCACTATGGGTAACGATCCTAATCAAATCAAACAAGGTTCTGCGACTAAATTGGGTGAAATGGGTTTACTGGGTGAATACGTAGAAAATCTACCTTATTTAAGTGAGGTTTTAGGCTTAGATGAAGAGACATGGAAAAGCTGGGATGGCCTTGAGCAAGAGAAGTTTATCCGTCGTCTCAATACAAAATTACAATACTATCAACGTTATAATGAAGATGTTGATCGTTGGATATCCCTTGCACCACAAAGTGATCCGCGCGATCACGTTTACCCTGTTCCACTGGAAAACCTACCTTAATGATCCAGATTGAAGGTATGGCAATTACGCGCGGTGATGCGCAACATGGTTTTCGTGTTGCGCTTCCTTCATTGACGCTTGAAAAAGGGGAAATCGGCGCGCTAACCGGATTAAGTGGTTGTGGTAAAAGTACCTTATTAGAAATGATAGGGTTGATCTTACGCCCAGATGAATTGACCCATTTTCAACTCGGTGATGAATTAATTATCACGCAAGCGGTGTTAAGTAATGAGCAGACACAACTCGCATCATTACGTGCCGAGAAATTGGGTTTTATGCTCCAAAGTGGCGGATTACTTCCCTTTTTAACCGTCATGCAAAATATTCAATTACCTCGCAAAATGCTGGGATTAACGCCACACTCCGCTTGGCTTGATCACGCAATTGACCATCTGCAATTACGCCCATTGTTAACTCGTCTTCCTCGCCAACTCTCCATTGGTGAGCGCCAACGCGCAGCGTTTATTCGCGCCATTGCACACGAGCCCGCTTTATTACTTGCTGATGAGCCCACAGCAGCCCTTGATCCCCATAATGCGCAAGCGCTGTATGCACTCATTGTAGAGATGGTAAAACAACTGGAGATCTCTGCACTGGTTGTTAGCCACGATTGGTCTTTAGTCGAGCGTTTTGGGTTTAGCCACTATCATGCACAACTCGAAGGGGGCGGTAGTGTCTTTATCAAACAATAGCGCCAATCCTAATCGCCTAGGCTTACTTAGCTCACTCGCTTGGCGCGACTTAATTTATGATCGCAAAGTCGCATTATGTATTGTGTTCTCTTTAGTCTCGGTTATTGCACCACTGCTACTGCTGTTTGGGTTAAAAAATGGCATCGTGACGCAGCTTCACAATCAACTGTTAAATGATCCTCGTAACCTTGAAATACGTATGTTAGGCAATGGTAATTATCCACAAAGTTGGTTTAATAATATTGCGCAGAAAGATGAAGTACGTTTTGTTATCCCATTAACACGTAGCTTAAACACACAAGCCGATATTGTGATTGATGGACAACATTTTATTGATAATGCGGAAATCATACCAACAGCAGAGAACGATCCTTTATTAGAGGGTGTGGCTATACCCCAAAATGCAGACACATTAGTGCTCTCTGCCAATGCTGCACAAAAACTACAGGCGAATGTCGGTGATAGTGTGCGCTTATTTATCAGCCGTAAGCTTAATGGCGTCAATGAACGTGCCAAACGTACCTTTACTGTTGCTGCCATTATCAGTGATAGTAAATTTTCAAGAGCTGCAGCCTTTGTTTCTCTTGATGTTTTAGTGGCGATGGAAGATTACCGAGATGGTTATCAAGCCCCTCTTTTTGGTATTACACAAGGTGTTGAGGCAAAACCAAGAACCCAGTTTGCTAAAGCTCGCCTTTATGCAAAAAATTTAGATGCCATTGCACCACTAGATGATTGGTTTCGGCAACAACACATTGATGTGATGACACAAAAAAGCCAAATAGACTCTGTAAAAGCAATCAGTTATGTCCTTAACGTTATTTTCTCTGTCATTGCTTGGGTCTCACTATTAGGTTGTATTGCCTCATTAATTGGTGCCTTTCTTGCCAATATTGACCGTAAACGCAAAGATATGGCAGTCCTACGCCTGCTGGGTTTTCGTCAGTTTGCTGTTTCTTTATATATTGTATTGCAAGCGCTGTTATTAACGAGCGTTGCCTTTATTTTAGCCCTTGGGCTTTATGGCATTGGTAGCACCTTATTTACCACATTATTAGGCACCCATTTACCTGAACAAGCCTTTGTTTGCCAGTTAACATTGGGGGATTTATTGATTGCTATGTGCAGTGCCTTACTTGTGGCCTTAGTGGTGGCAAGTATTGGCGCATTACGTGCCGTTTCAATTGAACCTGCGGAGAGCTTACGTGAAATTTAATTTATCGCTTTTAACTTTATCATTCGCGCTGTTATCTAGCAGTTTTACGGCATCGGCCAAATGGGATGACAAATTCGTTAACCAAAAAGCCTTACCTGATGATGTGATCTTGCCTTTCCCTTGTGAAGGTTCAATGGTCTTTCGCCAAGTTACTATCCCTCTCAGCCAGCCTTTACAAGACTACAGCGTAACTTTAGGGCAAGAAGGTGATGAATGGGGTTATTTAGAGCAATCACGAGCTGAACATATTGCGGGTAGCTTCCCACTAAAAGGCAAAGAAAAAGGCCGTTATTACCTTATGGCGAAATATCCCGTTACCGATCTGCAATATAACGCCATGCAAAGTACCATTAATGGTAAAGAGTGTCCGGTTGCCTCAAATAAATTACGTTTACCGAAAGTGAATATTAGCTGGTATGAAGCCATGCAGTTCGCTGATCAATATAATCAATGGCTAAGAAGCCATCATCCAGAAGCATTACCCGTTGAAGATGGCGCAAAAGGTTTTGCAAGATTACCGACAGAAACGGAATGGGAATTTGCGGCACGTGGCGGTTTAAAAGTCTCAGCCTCCGAGTTTCGTGATGTGCGTTTTCCAATGCCAGAAGGTACCAAAAATTATATTTGGTCAGCAGGCAGTCAATCCTCTAACGGTTCATTACAACTCACCGGTTTGTTATCACCCAACCCATTAGGCTTACATGATATGTTGGGTAATGTTGCTGAAATGATGTTTGAGCCTTTTAGATTAAATAAACTCGACCGCTTACACGGACAAGCAGGTGGATTTATTGTACGTGGTGGTAGTTATCTAACACCAGAGAGTGATATGCGCAGTTCATGGCGTCAAGAAGAGCCTTATTACACCAATACGGGTGCGAATAAAAATAAATATACTGGTTTTCGTTTAGCCATTGTTGCTCCAGCATTAACATCTCGCGATAAAATCAAAGAGATAGAAAAAGAGTGGCAGCAATTAGGCAATGAGAAACCAGCAAGCAACAACTCAAAAACTAATAGCGATAACTCTATCAATAGCCTAAATACACTCTCGACCCAAGTACAAGATGAAGCATTGAAAAAACAGTTAGCTGAATTAAAAAATAGCTTGCGGGCAAATGCACAACTACGAGATGAACAACGAGATCAAGCCATCCGAACCTCACTACAATTAGGTGCTTTTTTATGCACCAAATTAAAAGATGATGGCGAGTTCTATGACAGATTAATCGCATTACATGAAAAAAACTGCCCTCCAGGCACTAAAGATGCCACATGTGAACGACGTCAAGAGCAAGTTAACGAACATAAAAAAACGCTCGACTTTGTTGTGAGCTATTACGCAGACACATTAGTGGATATGGCAACCACATATGATGCCTCTTTAGTTAAACCGCAAATTGACGTTGTACGCCAATTAATGGAAGCCAGAGGTAAATCGAATTTAAATACGTACCTTTCAACATATATGCAGGGACTCCAAGGATATTGGGCTAACGGTAAAGTTTCACGGAATGAATGGCTTGAAGCGTGCAAAAAACAATAACAGAGACTTTGGGATAGGTGTGGTATGAATAAACGACTCATGGCTGTACTTGGCATTAGTGCCGTACTTGCTTTATCAGGGTGTCAAAGTAATAGTGGTGCTGATCCACGTTTGAAAAATAACAGTGATATGGAGTTTTTCAGTAAATCTGGCATTGGGGCTTGTGCTGGTGGTGCAGCTATTGGTGCATTAAGTTGCCTAGTAGCTAATGTTGATAACAAAGGCGCCTGTATGATTATCGCGGCGGTCGCAGGTTGTGGTGTCGGTATTGGTGCAAATGCCTATTTAGACAATAAGCGCCAAAACTACGCCTCGAAAGAAGAAATGCTCAACTCGATGATAGAGGATGTGAAAAAAGAGAATCAACGCCTACAAAGTGCCTCAAATACGGCAAGAGCCGTAATCAACGACGATAAAAGAGCGTTGGCAAAAATTGAGCAAGATATGAAACAACAACGCCTTAATAAAGCCGCTGCTGAAAAACAATTAAAAGGCATTGATGCCAATATTGCAGCACTTCGCTCTCGTTTAGCCGATATGAAAAAACGTGAAGGTGAATGGCGTGATATCGCTGCGCAAAGTCGTCAAGATGGCCTAAAGACGGCACAGCTTGATAAACAAATCAATGGGATGAAACAACAAGTAACCTCTTTACAGGAAGAACTTGATAGCCTTTATACCCAACGTACAGCAATAAAACTTAGTTAACGTTAAAAAGGATGATAATGAAATTTTTACCTCTTTCCCTTGTTGGCATGACCTTACTCTTAAGCGGTTGTGTCACCAATCCCGCTGATTGTGACCCAACAACGGGTGATGTCAGTATAATTACCAAATTTAACTGTAATTATTCAGGGACTTATGACAATCGCATTGAACAAAAAAAAGCGATTTTGGGTAATGAACAAGCATTAAACACCGAGTTTAAAGCCGTTCTTGCTGCCATTGAGAAAGAAAAACAACAGACCAATGCAGATCTAAAAAGTAAACAAGCTAGTCAACGTGCATTAAGTCAATCAATGAATAATCTGTTAAATCAAATTCGCCAAAAAACCAAAGGGCAAAATGATATTCAAAAGCAGATCAATGAAATTGATAAGCAAATGAAAGCGGCACAAAACAACCCATCAAAATCGGTGATGGAAAAACAGCTTGAATTAGAGAATTTACAAAATCAAGTCATTAGTCTACAAAGTGATCTAGGTCTTAAATAAATCCTCAAAGGCTCTCTAGGTAATAGAGAGCCTTGCCCTTTTATATCTACTTCTTTATTTTATTATTGATTTCTATTACTAATTAGAATTAATTTATGTTAATTATTTAATAGTTAATTAGACACTTTAATAAAATAACCTTATTTAAATACATGTGCTCTTTTTTATTCCATTAAAAACAAACTCATTATTATAATCCCCCCGCTTCATAATACGTTCTCCGTTTTTTATTTATGGGATATAACTAATGAAAACAAAATTATTATCAACTTTATTTATTAGTGGCTTATTAACTACCTCTTCTGTTTATGCTCAAAATGATTTTAAATTAGATAAAACCACACTTTCAGCGGGTTATGCACAAGTCAAAATGGCGGGTCAGAATCCAATGCACGGAGGTGTCTTTTCTATTCGTCAAGAAATAAATTCACAATTTGGTATTTTAGCAACAGCTACTTATGCTCAAAATGAATATGATTTGAATAAGCCTGTTAATAGTTTCTTTAAAGATGTCAATGCACGTTATTACTCTGTAATGGCGGGCCCTACATTACGTCTAAATGATTTTATTAGTGTTTATGGCACTGCGGGTATGAGCCAAATTCAATTTAAATCTGAAAGCTCAGAATTAAAAAAATTAAAGAAAAATGCATTTAGTTGGGGCGCAGGCTTAATCATTAATCCAGCTGAAATGGTTTCAATCTCTCTTGGTTATGAAAATAGCCGTTTTAAATTTAAAGATACCGACAATCGAATTATTTTAGATGGTTTTATTGCTAATATCGGTTATCGTTTTTAAATAAACTTAAGCACATATTATTTTATGATATGTGCTTTCTATTAACTTATAATTTAAAACTATATTTATGAAAAATATTTTATTATTAGCTTGCTTACCTTTTTCTTTATTTTTCACCACATCAATTTATGCAAAAAACAGTGATACTCTAGTTTCCATTGGCTACGCTCATATCAAAATAAAAGATTTACCCACAGTTAATGGGATCAATATGAAGTATCAATTTACTAATACGAATAAAAAAATCTCTCTACAACTTTCAGGAACGATAGCTCACAGATCGTTATCTCATAATGAGAGATTACGTTATGCCTCACTTGTAATGGGTCCAGCTTATGCATTAACACCTTTCGTTGAACTATACGGGGTTATTGGGGTAAGTGGTATGAGTTATCAAACACCAGAAAATATAAATAAAGATCACTCATCTGAATCAGTAAGTTGGGGAACGGGTATCACGTTAACATCACCACAAAATATTACACTTACTTTAGGCTATGAGGGCAGTTATTTCAAAATGGAAGGAAAAAGCCATCCAAGCAAAGCACTTATCGCCAGTATTGGTTATCGGTTTTGATTAATAAGAATAATTTTTATTTCATTGTTAAATTCTATTTTCTAATTATTCTCTCAATTATTAGATTACCCTCTAGATTTTATACCTATTTAGTATAAAGTTTTCATTTTCAAGTTATTAAATATAAAATATTTAATTAACCTCATGAATTTTAATAAAAAATGTTTTTTATTTAGCGAGTAGTATTATGATACAATCATAATTAATTATGAATAATTATCGGATATATATTGAAATGAATAATAGATCAAAGAAACACAATTCACTTAAAAGTAAAATGGCTTCACAACTTTTTACGAGTCAATCTATTCATAAGATTATTCAAGGTGATTTTTCATTTCTTTATACATTAATCAATAATTATCTTTCATTAAATAATCACTCTATAAAAATAGCTGATATCTTTGAATCAACATTTAAACAATGTAAAAAAGATTATAAATCAGAATATTTTTTTAAGAATATTGTTGCACAAAAACTATTTTTAAAAAAACACAATAACAACGCAACCATGATAACAGAATTGAGAGTAGGCAATAACAAAGCCGATTGTGTCATCGTGAATGGATGTACTACTTGTTATGAAATAAAAACTAAATTTGATTCTCTAGTTCGATTACCAGAACAAATATCAACCTACCTCAAGATCTTTGAAAAAGTATATGTTGTATGTGATAAAAGTCATACTCAAAAAGTAATATCTATAGTTCCTGAAAATCTCCATTGAGCATCATATTGAAACTCTTTGTAATTATTTATCTTCTAATATTGAGGTGGATAAATGACACTATGCTGTTCTAATTGTTTTCATGATTCTGCCATCATTAGAACTATTGGCCTTAATCATACTAATGATAGATGTGGATATTGTAAAAAAGAAAATGCATTTACAATAAACCCTAAAGATTTATCTCGATTTTTTTAACCTTTTTTAGGAATTGTAGTTGAAAGCGAAAAAGGGGAATTATTATCTGATATTCTACAAAATACTTTTAATATCTTTAATGAAAAAATACATAATACAAAAAAATTACTTGGTAAAATATTAGAAAATGAATATATAATAAAAAAACACCTATTAAAAGAAGATTATTTAGGTCATATAAGCAAATGGGAAAGCCCCCTGCAAGAAATGCTACAGCAGGCCGCGCAAATCCGATTGGAATATCCTACTTATATTTAGCTAATAACGAAGAAACTTGTATTTCTGAAGTTAGACCTAATAATACTAGCATTATTTATATATCTAAACTGATTTTAGAAGAAGATGTTTCTTTAATTGACTTAACATCTCCAAGAAAAAAAATATCAATATGTTCTTTTGATGAAAAGAAATACAACAATGTTATAAGTATTTTAAATTTATTAGAAATGCTTTCTAGTGAATTATCCAAACCTGTTAGACCAGAAAGTTCTAATATAGATTATATTCCTACTCAGTTTTTGTGTGAATTTTTAAAAAGTTTTAGTAACTGTGATGGAATAATATTTGAAAGTTCATTTGGCATGGGTAAAAATTTTGTTTTTTATGATGACTTATGTTTTACGATTGAAGATCCAATATCTTATAAAATAACAGAAATAGTCCATTCGTTTGAAAAAATTACAACTTAGTTTTTTTCTTCATAATACAAAAATGCCTCTACTTTATAAAAATAGAGGCTAAATAATTCAAAAAGACCCACACTAGGGAATAAACACAGACACCGATTGTCTAAAAACCCACTACATTAAATCTTGATACGTTCCTAGCTGATAACCTCTTTCCAAAATGGCATGCTTTAAAGCGCGATCCGTTAACACTTCCAACTCTGTTAAACGCTGAAAACAATAACCACTTGCACGCAATGGATTATCGACAAAAGCAGGATGTGTCATCACTTCAATAGAGTGCTCATGACGCGCTTTTGATTCATCAAGTACCTTTAAAAATAAAGCTTGAGTGATTTCATCACCATAAAATTGACTATCAAAACCATCACTACTTATCACACCTTGGGTATCAATCCCTTCTTTTTGTGCTAACGGTCTATCAACCCGCATTGGTAATGACTTTTCTTTGGCAAACTCCGCCACAATAGGAAAAATTTGCTTAAACATATGCACATGGTGGTGACTATCAATATGGTCGGGAGCACAACCAAAGATCTCAATAAAACGCTGATATTGTGCGTTAAGCTCAACACGAATTTCATCAAGCGGTAAATTACCCTCTTCCGCCATTTGCCACACCCATTTCCCTAATACACCTTCACGTGTTAAAGAAGGTAAAGGAGACAGTGGTTTACCCATCGTCAAAGTAAAATGAAGCCCAACACCTAAGCCAGGCAACTCATGACGCAATTGTGCTGCGTGTTCAATTCCCTCAGCATTGACAAGTGCCGTTGTTGAGCTAACAACACCATGGCGAAAACACTCTGCAATACCGTAATTTTGGCCTTTACTAAGCCCAAAATCATCCGCATTCACAATCAATAAACCAGCCATTCTGTCTCCTTATCACTTATATTTATCTGCCGACAATTAATGAGAGGCTTTTTCTAACTCAGCAATTGCTTTAGCAAAATGAGGTAGATGTGCTTTATGTGCTAATAACATTTCACGTGTAAGCACCTCTGCATCTTTGTCGGAAAGTACTAATGGCGTTAAATTCATCGCTAATAAAGCGTCATTTAGTTCACCGCTAATAGCCGCCTTACTGGCGGCAATTTCAAAGGCTTTAATGGTATGAATTAATCCCATTACCTTTTCATCAAAATGTGTTAAACGAGGATGAGGTTTAGCACCCTCTCGACCTAAAATTGCAGTCACTTCAATTGACCAATCTGCGGGAATATTATCAATATGACCATGATGTGGAATATTCACATAATGCTCAGCTTGTTTATCATTATAAATAGCATTAATCACTTCACAGGCCGCATCAGAATAATAGGCACCACCACGTAATTCCAACTCTTTCGGTTTGATATTTAAATCAGGATCTTTATACAATTCAAACAATTGTTTCTCGACTTTCTGCACTACTTTAGCGCGAGCTCCACCCTTGTAGTATTCACCCATTTCTATAGCCAACATCTCTTTTTGCTTAAAGTAATAAAGCAAATAAGAACACGGCAACATATTAAGAGAACGGATTAGCCCTTCACTAAAAGGTAAATCGAAAATATTTTTCACCGAGCCTGCGGTTAATGTTCCTGAAGCGACACCATCCAATAATTCAGGAAAACGGGATTGGCCATTTACAATGACATCTTTAATAAACACCATATGATTTAAACCAAATAAATCAATGGAGAGTTCATCTTTATCTGTTAACTTAAGAACATCTGTAATAAACATCTTCATGCCAATTGGGATATTACAAACCCCAATAAATTTCTTAAAGTTGGTATGACGATAAACCGCTTCAGTCACCATGCCCGCTGGATTGGTAAAATTAATGATCCACGCATCAGGGCAAATTTCTTCAACATCTTTAATAATATCGAAAATAACAGGGATCGTGCGTAGCCCTTTAAATAGCCCGCCCGCACCATTAGTTTCTTGTCCTAAATAGCCGTGACTTAACGGGATCGACTCATCAAGCTCTCTTGCTTTCAATTGACCAACACGCAATTGTGTTGTGACAAAATCAGCATCTTTTAACGCTTCACGGCGATTAAGGGTTTTATAAACGGTTAAAGGAATACCCGCTTTTTTTACCATGCGTTGGCAAAGCTCAAAAATAATATCAAGCTTCTCTTTTCCTTCTTCTACATCCACCAGCCATAATTCAGTGATTGGTAATTCATGATAACGCTTAATAAAACCTTCTAACAATTCAGGCGTATAACTGCTTCCACCACCAATGGTAACGATTTTTAATTTATGACTCATAAAATACTCCCATACAGCACAATAATGCTGTTATTTGTGTATTAATGGCGAAATTAAGACGTAAAGAGCCCTGAAAAAAATAAGCTTATTTTCTTCTTTCTCTCTATTTCAAATAAAATCAATCTTTATTATTGATTAATTTTTTACGCTTAATAATGAATTAGTTTGTTTCTTTAATACTGCACAAATTTTTTCGATAACTATTTGGCGTCAATGATGTTATTTTCTTAAATGTCTTAATAAACAGACTTGGGCTACTATAGCCAGAATCAAAAGCAATATCGGTTATCGAATAATTTGTTATTTCTAACTGTTTTTTCGCAAAATTAATTCTAATATCATGAATAATTTGCATAGGCGTTTTATCGTAATAACGCCGTGTTGCCCGTGTTAAATACTCTTGTGATTTTCCTGATAGCATCACCATATTAACCAATGCATTTTCACCAAACTTTTGTTTGTCATGCATCTCGCTTACGGTATCTCTTAGCCATAAAGGAATATCATCTTCAATACGATTATCTCGATGGTGTCGTAACCTGTTCACCACATTAAAGGTGACAATTTCAATAAATTCATTAAATTCCGTATGGCGAAAATTCAAAGAGCCAATAACAGATTCAATATAGGAAAGAAATTCATTTTTTAATTCATAAACTTGTGAAGCGATAAAATAAGCAGGTAATAACGAGAGGTAATGTTTATCAAAAAAAGCTTTACTAATTCCCACATTTAAAATGCGTGTTGCACCAAAATCATAAAAACTCTGATGGTGAGAGCCTATGGGAATAAAAACAAAATCACCACGCTCTAATAAAACCTTTTTTCCATTAATCTCTTGATAATAACGCCCTGTTAAAACAATGGTGAATTCATAATAATCATGTTGATGCAATCCGCTGACACTTTCTGTTTTATTATAAATAAAGACATGAAAATTTTTGCCATTAAATAGCTGATCTTCATAGACCATACGTATTTCGCTTTGTGCTCTCAATGACTCCACCACAGTATTCACCTTATTTTATCTTTTCATGTAACTCGATTAATTCTGTCACTAATTCTCTAGCTAACATTGAAGTCATTAAATGATCTTGTGCATGGACTAAAACTAAACTGACTTTCGTTTTCCCGATACCTTGGTCATCACCAATTAAACGTGTCTGTATTTTATGGGCTTCATTTAATGCTTCGCGAGATTGCTCCATTAACTTTCTAGCGCCTTCAAAATCGCCTTCTTTGGCTTTTTTTAAAGCGCCATAGGCTACGCTGCGTGCTTGGCCTGAATTAATGATAAGACCCATGATTATCTCTTCAAATTCATCTTCTGTAGCACTGCTATCAACGGCATTTTCAATATCTAACATGGTATATCCTCTTTGACTCTAAAAAGTGCAGAGAAACCTCTGCACTCCTTTTTCTATGACTTAAAATTTCAATGCATTGGCAATATCCTCTTCACTCTCTTCTTTCTCAATTTCAGTTTGTGCTTTGTTTGAGATGATAACGAAAGGAAGATAAATCAGTGTTGCTACACCCAAGTTAAACAGCGCTAATAACAGTGCTGCGATACTACCGTTAGTATTAAAGAATGCACCTAATCCCGTTGGCATCGTCCATGGCGCTATATTTGTTACCGGTGGGATTATCCCTAAGTAATAAGCCGTCACAGTAATTGCAGCAAGAATAGGTTGAATAAGAATAAAAGGAATAAACATCACTGGATTCATAATCACAGGTAAACCAAAAATAATCGGCTCATTAATTTGGAATAAACCTGCTGGCAATGCCAGTTTAGCAACTTGGCGATGATCCGCACGACGAGATGCGATAAAGATTGCAATAATAAGTCCCAGTGTTGCCCCTGTACCGCCTAAGAAGATAAAGGAGTCTAACATTGGTTTTGCCCAGAGATGGAACGTCTTACCTGCGGCTAAAGCGGCTTCTACTGAACCGTATTCAGTATAAATAGAAACGTTTTCTAATGCCCATGGTGTCATGATACCACTATCAAGTGCTGCAAGTGCCAGTGAACCATGAATACCAAAGAACCACAGTAGAGAGGTAAAAATAACGTATGCCCAACCTACAACAGAACCCATTGATGCTAATGGTGTTGAGATAGAGTCTAAAATAATTTGATGGAAGTTTGTTTCATACGTCGCTAATCCCCACGAAATAATCCCCATAATTGATAAGATAATAAAACCGGGAATTAACGCAGAGAAAGAACGTGAAACAGAAGCAGGGACACTATCAGGTAATCGAATAACCCAATTACGACGCACAATAAAGGTAAACATTTCAGCCACAACAAGACCAATAATGATACCTGAAATAATATTTGCCCCACCAAGCCAATTAGCGCCAACAGCATAAGCGCCAGCTGCATTGTAAGGTGTTACCGTCATAAAGGCAGCAATAGAGAGTAAGCCTGCCGCAATCGGATCAACTTTTCGCTCTTCTGCTAATGCCATTCCGATAAAGAATGGCGCCATCAACGACATTATGCCTAATGTACCGTTATAGACGTTCCCCCCAATAGCTTTAAAACCATTGAGTGTTTCTATTGTTGACGCATCAAGGCGGATACCTAGAGAATAAAAAAAGGAGCCATCACCAAAACTAAGAAAAACGTTATTGATAAGTACAAACATTGCCCCTGCAAGGGTTAACGGCATTAAACGAATAAAGCCATTTTTAATCGCATTAACGTGAGGTTGCTTTCCAATTTTAACCGCAAAAGGAAGGAGTACCTTTTCAAGTGAACCAATGAACTTACTCATAGAAAAATACCCTTTAAATGCCGCTAATTGCTCGGCTTGCTGAAAAATTCGCTCTTTGACTGGAATAAAAAATTAAATAATAAAAAATAAAATTAATTTGTTGTTGCAGATGCTTTTTTAATAGAGGCGACAGCGGCTTTTAACACGCCTAAGCCATCTACTTTTCCATATAACAGAGAATCGATCACTTCGACCGGTTTATTCGGGAGTAATTTTTGAATATCAGGTAACATCCAGCTAATTTGTGGACCCAGCAAAATCAGATCCGCATCCTGCCCTTTTTGTGCAGCTAAAGTTTCAGGAAAAGCTTCAATGACCACAGGCACATCATATTTCTCTGCTTGTGCTCGCATTTTGGTCACGAGAAGGGATGTTGACATGCCAGCAGAACAAAATAAGTAAATATATTTCTTTTGCATAAAACCCTCTTGAGTTGGCAACGATTTACCCTAGAGATAACAAGGCTTTCTCTTGTGCATTCATTACTGTGTCAGTACAGAAACCGAAGTAAGATTAAAATAAGGATTGTTTCTGCTTGAATGAAGTATACGCAATGATACTAGTTAACGATATTTCTTACAGGTTAAGAATTGTCTCTCCTTGACCTGCTCTTTTGACACTCTTCACAAATTGAGCAAATAATCTTAAGAGTTCTTTCACGTCACAAAATTTGTTCTCTATTTTCCTTTAATGATCTCTCGCAAAATTTCGCCATTTTAGTCAAGTTAACCCTTTATTATTATGAGAATGTGAATTAGTATCATTACTCTTTATACTTTTGATGGTATTATCATCTTCTTTGTGGATCGACATTTAAGCCACTGCTGTAAAGATCCGTCTTATTTCGTGTTGCAACAATATGGGAAAGAGAATGTTTAAAAAGTCATTAAGCCCACTGTTTTTACTGCTTTCTTCACTTGTTATCGCTGGTTGTGATAACGCTCAAGACACATCAACAGCACAATCAGCAGAGAAACAAACTCTCACGATTGAACATTTTCAAGGGACAACTGAAATCCCAGCTCACCCACAGAAAGTGGTTGTGATGAATATGGAAACCCTTGATATTATTGATGCATTAGGTGCTCCTATTGTTGGTCTGCCACAAACTAATGTTCATTTACCTAAATTCTTAGAAAAATACACCAATCCGAACGACTACATCAATGAAGGTGCGTTATTCGAGCCAAACTATGAAAAGCTCAGCACAACAGCGCCTGATTTAATTTTAAGTGGTAGCCGAGCTCGCGATGCATATGCAAAATTAAGTGAAATTGCGCCTGCGATTTCAATGGATATCGACCCTAAACGTTTTGTCGAAAGCCTTGCTAAACGCACAACAACATTAGGTCAAATTTTTGGCAAAGAAGAGCAAGCCAAAAAATTACTGGCTGATTTCAATAGTAAAATTGATACTGTAAAAGCCAAAACACCGGATGCTGGTAAAGCGATGGTTGTGTTAGTCAGTGGTGGTAAAATATCAGCGTATGGCCCAGGCTCTCGCTTTGGCTTTATCTATGATGTATTAGGTTTTGAACCTGCTTATGTTTTTGATAGCCCAGGTTCACACGGCAACATCGTCAACTCTGAATTACTGTTAAAACTTAACCCAGACTGGATGTTTGTTATCGACCGTGACGCTGCAATTGGTCGTGAAGATTCACAACCTGCACAACAAGTCCTTGATAATGCGCTGGTCAGAAAAGTAAATGCTTGGAATAAAGACCAAGTTATCTATCTTGATGCAAGCTCTATTTATATTTCTGGTGGGATCCAAACTTACTCTCGTTTAATGGATACTATCAATCAAGCGCTGGATCAAAAAAAATAAAGTAACTGAATGAAAACGTTCCATTTATCATTGGGGATAGGACTTGTTGCTATCCTCTCAATGATCAGTCTATTTGTCGGCGCAGGAGATATTACTCCTGCTTCGCTTTTTTCTGATCCCGATATGCGTGATATCTTCTTTATCAGTCGTGTTCCAAGAACCCTGTCATTATTACTCGCCGGTGGTGCCATTAGTGTTGCAGGCTTAATTATGCAACTGCTAACCCAGAATCGTTTTGTCGAACCCTCTCTTGCGGGAACCACTCAATCTGCAAGCCTTGGATTATTAGTCGTTATGCTGCTCTTTCCTGCGGCTGGCATCTTTACCAAAATGTTGGTAGCGACCGTTTTCGCCCTGCTTGGTACTTTATTATTTATGTTGCTTCTGCAAAGGATCACCTTAAAAACGACATTAATAGTGCCTTTAGTGGGGATTATGCTTAGCGCTGTTATCGGTGCGTTGACTATCTTTTTAGCAGTTTATTTCGATTTATTGCAATCTTTAGACGCATGGACAAGTGGCGATTTTTCAAGTGTATTACAAGGCCGCTATGAGCTTTTATGGCTTGTCGGTGTGCTTGCGCTAATGGCATGTTGGGTTGCTGATAGCTTTACTGTGGCTGGAATGGGACGTGAATTCTCCATTAATGTGGGACTTAATTACCGTAAAGTGATGATCATTGGATTATCCATTATTGCACTGATTAGTGGTGTTGTTGTGTCTGTTGTTGGGGCATTACCTTTCCTTGGCTTGATTGTCCCCAATCTAGTGAGCTTAGTGATGGGTGATAATATTCGTAAAACCATTCCGTGGGTTTGCTTGAGTGGTGGTGCGATTGTTTTATTGTGTGATGTAATTGGCCGACTTATTCGCTACCCATTTGAAATTCCTGCCAGTGTTATTTTAGGCGCTGTGGGTGCCGTTATTTTCCTTTTTTTACTACTAAAGCAGCAACGTTATGCAAAAAGTTAATTCAGCCATAATTAGCAAATGTACTGGCGCTGCCGAACATAAGAAAATGCGCCTTTCGCCCATGTCTCGTATCTGGTTATTATTAGGGGCATCGTTATTATCTATTGTGTTATTTATGACGATAAACCTAAACGGCAATATCTCTTATATTCTGACTCACCGTGCCTACATTATTCTCACCATGATTGTGGTGGCGTTTGCAGCTGGTGTGTCGACGATTCTGTTTCAAACCATTGCTAACAACCGTATTTTGACTCCTTCATTAATGGGTTTAGAAGCTCTGTTTGTGTTACTACAAACCGTGTTTGTCTTTTTTGAAGGCGATATGCCCGCGTCATGGATGTTGAACTTATCAAAATTCTTTTTAGAATCAACATTATTGGTGCTATTTTCGGTTGTACTTTATCGTTGGTTGTTTAGCTCAGTACGTTTTAACATCAATTTAGTCCTGATGATTGGGATTATCTTAGGTACGTTATTTCGTAGTTCAGCCACACTATTACAACGTTTGATGGACCCTAATGAATTCTCCATTTTACAAGGTCGCATGTTTGCCACCTTCACCCGTGCAACCCCTGATCTTATCTTTTGCGCTTTAGCCATTATCGTTGTCGTCGGTATTTTACTTTGGCGGATGCGCTATAGTTTTGATGTAATGGCATTAGGCCAAGCGAATGCGATTAACCTTGGTATTAATTACCGCAAGCAAACCACTTATATTTTATTACTGATTTCTGTCTTAGTGGCTGTTTCGACCGCTTTAGTCGGTCCATTAACCTTCTTAGGTTTAATTGTCGCTAACCTTGCTTACCATATCAGTGGCAGTAGCCAACACCGTTTCTTAATGCCTGTTGCCTTTTTACTGGGTACTATCGCCTTAATTGGTGGGCAATTAGTTTTAGAATATGGTTTAAAAATGACAGGAACACTTTCTGTTGTGATTGAGTTTGTCGGCGGGATGTTCTTTATCTACTTGGTGTTAAGAAGACTTTAATATGATTGAAATCAACAAAATATCAAAGCATTATCAAGATATAACCGTTCTCGATAATATTACAACAACAATTCAACGTGGCGGTATTACTTCGATCATTGGTCCTAATGGTGCAGGTAAATCCACACTGCTTTCTGTTATTGGACGTTTATTAATTCCTGAAAGTGGCATGGTCAGTGTTAACGGCATGGATGTTGCTGCAACAGATAGCGATGTGCTGGCAAAAAATCTCTCAATACTGCGCCAAGAAAATCAGTTCGTCAGTCGTTTAACCGTAGAAGAATTAGTTGGCTTTGGGCGCTATCCTTACAGCAAAGGCCGTTTAACGCTCGATGATAAAAAAGTCATTGATGAGTCATTAGCTTTTTTAAATCTAACTGAATTTCGTCATCGCTATCTAGATGAGTTATCGGGTGGGCAACGTCAACGTACCTATGTTGCGATGGTGCTATGCCAAGATACAGAATATGTCATGCTTGATGAGCCACTGAATAATCTTGATATGAAACATGCGGTAATAATGATGAAACTTCTGCGAAAAGCCGCAAATGAATTAGGAAAAACCATTATTATCGTTATTCATGATATCAATTTTGCCTCTGTTTACTCTGACTATATTTTAGCCATGCGTAATGGACAACTGTATTATCACGGCTCACCCAAAGAGATCATGAAAGCAGACATTATCGAAGATATTTTCGACACCCCCGTTGACGTTAAAGAGATCGACAATAAGCTAATTGCTATGTATTACTAATTCTATTTAGCCCAATTATCGTCAATAAAAAGCATATTGTTCTTCTCATTAACAACATGCTTTTTTATTGCCTCTTCCCTTGCTGAAGTAACTCAGAATCAATATCTTCAAAAATGGATTGCCACTCATCGTCATCAATATCCATTAGCCCAAAATAACGCAGTAAAAAAGTACCTTCTGTCGCCAAAAAAGCCAGTCTTGCACGTTTTCCAGCCTCCGTTGTTGTATCTAACCCTGTCAATCGCTGTTGATACCACTCTTTTGTACTTTGTAAATATTCTGGCGTCTGTAGCAATGCCGCCATCAAACTCGCGCCTTTGGCAAAAGAGACTTTATCGTGATGATGTGTTGCACGGATATGTGCAGTAACACGATTATCAGGAGAATTATCCTTTTCAACTATCTTGTTAAATTGGGTTTCATAACTCTCTTCCCAGAAATCAAACATCGCATCAATCATCGCTTCTTTACTACTAAAACAGTATTGAACGCCCCCTTTTGAGATCCCCATTTTTTTTGCAACAGTATCAATCGTTAACGCTGCGGCACCTTGTTCCATCACGATATCGAAGATCGCTTCTAATAATTTTTCTCTATCAATAGTTCTTTGACGTCCCATAAAAAAACCTCTTTTCAATACGGTCGTATGGATTTATATTATAGCCGCTAGTAAAAATAATACACATAAAAATAACTGAGATTTCTATGATAAAAGATTATAAACGTTGGATAGTATTACTTTTGGTATCTAGTATGCTGTTTCTCATCGTTGTTGATGTAACTGTGCTTTATACCGCATTGCCACGTTTAACTCATGATTTAAACGCCAGTGCATCAGAAAAATTATGGATAATGAATGCTTACCCGTTAATTGTTGCTGGATTACTCCCTGCAGCGGGTATGCTCACAGACCGGATCGGCCATAAAACACTCTTTATTTGTGGGTTACCGCTATTCGCTCTCGCTTCTTTGTGTGCAGCTTTTTCTCCCACCGCAACGACCTTAATTGCATCTCGTGGTTTTTTAGCGGTAGGTGCAGCAATGAGTATGCCAGCTACCCTGTCGATAGTACGACAAGTCTTTAGCGACTCACAAGAGCGCGCTATTGCGATTGGTATTTGGTCTGCGGTTGCCTCTGGCGGTGCGGCTTTGGGGCCTTTAATTGGTGGGATGTTGCTTGAACATTTTTGGTGGGGTTCTGTCTTCTTAATTAACGTCCCTATTGTTCTTTTGGTATTACCATTCTCTATTTGGCTTATTCCTAAGTTTGCTGGACATGGTAACCATAAAATTGATTATTTAAGCTCAGCACTGATCCTAGTAGGTTTAATCAGCGCTATTTATGCTTTAAAAGAACTAGGAAAACCTTATACACAGTGGAATGAAGTCACTATTACAGGTGTAATTGCGGTAATTTTTCTTACGCTATTTTCCTTGCGCCAGCGTAAACAAACTCACCCGATGATTGATTTTGGGTTATTTAAAAACCGCTTTTTTAGTATCGGGATTTTGATGGCTGTGCTTTCTATGGTGATCATTGTGGGTATTGAATTGCTACTTAGTCAGCGTTTACAGCTTGTTGCGGGTTTTACCCCTTTAAATGCAGCATTAGTGATCTTACCTATTCCAATTGGCTCTGTGTTGGCATCCCCTTTAGCGGGCTATTTTTTAACACGGCTAGGGGAAATTCGCCTGATCATCAGCGGATTTCTACTCACTCTAGTGGGAAATCTGTGGTTAATTGCCGTTTACCAAACAACATCGCCAATGGTGTTAATCGGTAGTCTATTCTTAATCGGTTTTGGTTTAGGTGTTATTTTTACCACCGCATCGACATCCATTATGTTAAGTGTTGCTGATAAACAAGCGGGAATGGCAGCCTCCATTGAAGACGTTGCTTATGAGCTTGGGAGCGTGATTGGGGTGACATTTATGGGCAGTTTGATGAGTACCGTGTACACCTTAAAGCTAATACTACCTGATTCATTAGCTATCAACGATGCTGTCTATGACAGTTTAGACGAAGCCCTGATTGTGGCAGAAAAGTTGCCAAATGACGTAGCTTCTCTTGTGATATCTCAGGCAAATTTAGCCTTTGAAAATGCCTTTTTCGTGGTATTAGTTGCTACCGCAATTATTACAGCATTAAGTCTTTTTATATTGCCATTTATATTGCGCAATAAGCGTTTATATTAATTTTAAGCGATACCTTTTCAGGCTGATATATTTTATCGCACTGAAAAGGTATCGCTATGATCTAATTTGAAATATTTAAAACGCGACTAATTTCTCCAGATGCTAATAAGCAATCTAAACTTTGTAAATTTGTCTCAATAACATTATTAATATATTCAATGTTAGATTGATGAATATCTCCCTCAGCGTTCAATACATCAATCAATGGTCTTGTTCCTAAACTTTTGTATTGTAATAAATAAAGATCCCTCGTTTTTTCTGCTGTTTGTATTTTTTCTTTTTGTGAATTCATCATAGATAAATTACCCGTTACTTGAGATAACGCGACATTTAATTGCTGCTTTGTATTAATCGCTATTGTTTCATATTGATATTGGCTAGCGAGTAATTCATTAGCGGCTTGGGACATTTTTGAATATTTACTGCCCCCTTCAAATAAAGGGATATCCACGTTAAGCTTAATCTCTCTTCTATCAGGATCATAATCAACATTATCATTTTTATTGATATTTGTTCGATAGTTACCTTCCAAATAAATTGTTGGGAAATTATCTAATCGCGCATATTCCATATTTTTCTTTGCAAGTTCATGATCATATTTAGCAAGTAACATATCGGTTGATTCTGCTCCATGATCTGCATATTGATAGCAAATATTAGAAAGATGAGCATCAGTAATTAAAGGGATTTGAGAATAGCTCACCGCATTATTTGTGTAATTTTGTAATAATGCATTCCAGCGCGCTTGCTGTGTTTTATAGCTATAAAGCAATGCTTGTGCTGAAACAAGTTTATTTTTACTTTGTACATAGTCAGCTTGTGTAGAGGCTCCTAATGAAGAACGGCTCATCGCTAATTGCTCTATCTCACTAAAACCTTCCACTTGTAATTGTGCAATATTAACTAAATTATTATAAAGAGAAGTATAGAAGTAAGCTTGTGAGACTTGATAAATCAGATCTTGCTGGCTTTTTAAAGAAACTATTTTTTCTCGTGCAAAAGAAATTTCTGCAGAATCCACCTTTGTAGATGTTTTCCCAAAGTCATACACCATTTGTCTAATGGTAAAACGAACATCCGAACCTTTATTATTATTTCCATACCGATCTTTATTTTCATAGAGCTTGTTATCCATTCCTACACTGACTTGTGGAAAATAATCTGCCCGCGATCCATCAACCATATCTTGAGCCGCTCTTGCTAAATATTCACTATTTCGTAATGATGGATGCCAATTTAACGCTAATTCCACCACAGAAGACAGCGACTGTTTCTCAATACCTGTTTCCGCTTTTTGCATTGGTTGTAATACATTAGATTGAGCATCAGCAACGCTCATTGATTTTGTAACACCCTGAGATAAAAAACGTTTAGAAGGCTCTACCTCCTTATGGATATCCACAATATCTAGAGTAAAAGAGTTAACTGGTTCAGTTTGTAATGTTGCATTCGCTTGTTGTATACCACTGCCACCTAATGACAAAACTGACCCTATTAGTAAAACAGTATGTTTGATTTTTTTCATTTTATTAACCTATTACCGTTCTCTTAATGCTTCATTAATTTTATTAAATGGCTTAATTAAATACTGTAATACTGTTTTACTGCCTGTTGTTATTTCGACAGACGCAATCATCCCCGGCGTAATAGAAAATGATTTTCCCGCCTTATTCACTAAATAATCTTTATCGGTTTTGATATATATTTTGTAATACGTCACATCACTTTTAACTTCATCTTTCACCGTATCCGGTGAAATAACACTGACCGTTCCCTCTAATCCGCCATAAATAGCATAATCATAAGCCGTTATTTTGACTTTGGCTTCTTGTCCTGGATGAATAAAAGCAATATCTTTTGGCGATATCTTAGCTTCAATAATTAATGTATCTTCCAAAGGAACAATATCCATCAAAATACCATTTGGAGGAACCACACCACCAATTGTTGAATTTTGAATATTCTTCACAATACCTTTAACTGGCGATATCATAGTTGTTTTTTGTACAAAATCTTGTCGCCCTTTAATTAAAGGCGCTAAGCTATCTATTTCAGCCATTACTTTCGCGAGTTCTTGTCGCGCAGTAACATAAAAATCCGAAGTGTATTCTTGTGTTTTACTTTCTAAATCAATCAATTCCTTTTCTAATCTTAATACTTCAACGGTACTACTAGCACCTTGGCGAGCAAGTTCTTTATTAATATTTAATTGCTGACGAATAATGTGCTTACTCTTTTGCAAATTAGCGAGTGTTTGAGTAAGTTTTTGTTTGCGAGACAAATAAAGCTTATTTTCATAATTAATTAATTCAGTTTGCGTTTGTAATTCCTCAGGGAAAACCAAATTAACTATTTTATGTTGTTCAACCTCTGCTTTTAATCGAATAGATGTTGCTAAAGCCGTATTATATTTTGCCTGTGATTCCTCTAGGCTTGATGCTGTTCTTGTCGAATCTAATGTCGCTAACGTTTGTCCAACTTGAACAATATCCCCTTCTCTCACAAAAATATTAGTTACAATCCCACCATCTAGAGATTGAATAAGTTGCTCTTTAGAACTTGGGATAATTTTCCCATTCCCTTTTGTCACCTCGGCAACTTCAGCAAAATAAGCCCAAATCACCATAATAAATAAAAAGATAAAGATAGCCATGATAATACGATTTGCTCTACTGGCTTTAGTATCATCAATCAAACCAAATTCAGCAGCATCACCAATACTGTCTTCAATAAGATAGAGATCTTTATCTTTTTTATTCGTAATATAACGATAATCCGCAATAAGATTTTTTATTCGTTTAAAAAATCCCACTTTTTCTTCTTGGGTCTGTTGTATTCCTTGATTGTGTTGTTGATTTAAACTTTCTAATTCTTTTACCAACTTATTCATCTCATCAGGAGATACTGCATTCGATGAGTTATCTTTTTTATTTTTCATCTGTTACTCCTGAAAGCATTTTTAATGCAACTGCTTTGGGTTTATCAAGTACAATTTTGCCACCCGAAACAACAATAATACGATCCACAAGTTCTAATAATTTTTTTCTATGCGTGGTAATAATAAATGTTTTTCCAAGAGACGTTTTTTCAATATTCTTAATGAAATTAGCTTCAGTAATATCATCAAGAGATGCTGTTGGCTCATCCAATAGTAAAGTCGTTGGTTTTTTCAATAACAAACGGCTTAATAATAATGACTGTTTTTGCCCTCCTGATATCCCAATACCGCCTTCTTGAATAATATAATTAATCCCTTCTGGTAATTTATTTATAAATTCAGCAGCACCTGTTTCCTCAAGAACTTGATAAATTTCCTCATCGGTAGCTAATGGATTTCCTAATGTCACATTATCTCGTACAGTACCGTAAAATAACTTAGCATTTTGGCTTAAATAGCCCACATCTCTACGTAAATCTGAAGGATCTAAGGTATTTAATTCAATATTATCTAGTGTTATTGTTCCTTCTTGATATTCCATCTTACCAAAAAGTGCCGAAAGCAAAGAGGATTTACCCGCACCATTGCGACCTATAATCGCAATTTTCTCACCGGGTTTAATTTCTAATTCATTTATATAAATCGCATAATTTGGGCTATTTTGATTAAATTTAAAACCAATATTCTCTAATTTATAATGGCCTTTAATAAAAGGTAAATGGACTTTTTTAATAGACGTAGGATGATCAACTGGTAATTCCATAATAGACGTCAGCCCTTTTATTGATACCTTAGTTTGTTGCCAACGCGTAATAATATTCGCCATTTGAGAAATAGGCCCCATCATTCGGGAACTTAATATAGAAGAAGCGACGAGTGCCCCAGTTGAGAGTTCACCACTGATCACTAAAGGGGTTCCCATACAAATCACCCCCACAAACACACTGTTTTGAATAAAATAAGCCATACTACTTAATTTATGTGTTAGGTGTTTTAGCTTTAAACTGGCTTCAGCACTCGTTTTTGTATAATGGATCCATTGCTGTTGAAAACGATACTCTGCCTGCATAGCTTTGATATCATCAAGCCCTTGAACTGATTCAACAATCATGCCACTACGTAGAGTGCTTTCTCTCATTGCTTCGTTGGCAAGCACAAACAATTTTTTCTGTGCTAATAGCCCAGGCGTTATCATTAAGAAAAAACCAGCTAATGGAATGACACAAATAATTCCGCCAATCATATAAATAATAAAGAGAAAAAAGAGAAAGAAAGGTAAATCTGCAATGGCTGCGACTGTACTAGACGTCATCATTTCTCTAATTTGTTCAAGATCACGCAACTGAGAAATAAAAGAACCTGTAGAAGGTGGGCGATTACTGTCTTTTATCCTTAAAGAATGCCCATAAACACGATCTGACATGCGTAAATCAGCTTTTTTTCCTAATAAATCAATCACTCCATAACGCAACATTTTAAGAATATAATCAAAAATAAAAGCAATTAATACGCCCACAACCAAAACAAACATCGTTGAATAAGATTGTGATGGAATAATCCTATCATAGGTTTGCATAGAATAAGTGATCCCAGCCAAACCCAAGACATTAATAATAAACGTTGCCATAATGACATATTTATAAGGAGAAACGTCTCTTAATAAAATGCGCCATAGCCAATGTTTTTCTGTCGGTTTAATATATAAATCCACTCTTGGATCAGGTCTATCAACCATTGGTCTAAAAATAGCAATTCTTTTTATATTTTCTTTTAGTGTGTCTATATCAACATCAATAGCTAGACCATGATCGCCGCTGAATAATATTGTCGCGTTATTGCCTTTTATATTTTGAACTATCCCCACTCTGCCATCATTACTTTCAACAACAACAGGTAAAGACCAAACATTGAATTTAAATTTTTTGCTGTCTATAAATTTAGCAACTAAACAACATTGTCTAGCTAATAATTTAATTACGTCATCATAAGAAATATTATTCTCATACCATTTAGCCGTGATATTGATATTTTCTGGTGAAAAATCTAATCGGTAATGATTGGCTATATTTATAATCGCTTCTTTATAATTTTCTAAATAGCAATGAGCGTTATTATTTTCACTATTTTCCATAATAATACCTTAATATGGGAAAAACATCCTCATGCCGTATTGGCACGAGGATGTTAATTATTTATTTTATTTTTATAGATTTAGATATTATGAGTTGTCCCCATATCTTCCTCTGTTATTAGTGTTGCAACCTGATGAGATTCAATATTCCCATCATGTGTCGTTTCACTAACAAAAAGTGGAGACTGAATTGCCTGTTCTGTTTCTTGAGAAGCTGGAACAATATTATCAATATTAATATTGGCCTGACTTGCATCCGTTAACAATTCACTTAATTCAGGTAACTCAACATTATCTTGTTGTTCATTCGATATTGTTTCTGAGGCTTCACCTAACTGAAGTAATGCCGCGATATCAAGATTATTTTCTCCATCAATGTCGGTATCAACGTCAGTGTCTGTGTCGGTATCTACATCAGTATCTGTGTCGGTATCAACGTCAGTGTCTGTGTCGGTATCAACGTCAGTGTCTGTGTCGGTATCAACGTCAGTGTCTGTGTCGGTATCTACATCAGTATCTGTGTCGGTATCAACGTCAGTGTCTGTGTCGGTATCAACGTCAGTATCTGTGTCGGTATCAACGTCAGTATCTGTGTCGGTATCTACATCAGTATCTGTGTCGGTATCTACATCAGTATCTGTGTCGGTATCTACATCAGTATCTGTGTCGGTATCTACATCAGTATCTGTGTCAGTGTCTGTGTCGGTATCTACATCAGTATCTGTGTCTGTGTCTGTGTCGGTATCTACATCAGTATCTGTGTCGCCTGTCGATGGTTTAGTTGGTGCGATAGGATCAATATCGATATCATCAAAGTTTATGCCATCATTTGAATCTTGGTCTGTAGGTGGCTCTTGTGTATTTGAATTCACATTACCTTGTACAGATAAATAGTTTTTGCCAAGAATAAATGCATCACTTTGAATATGCTCCCACTGACCACCTTCATAAGCGATTGCAGCATAAATCCATTTCAGATCAGGATATTGGTCGGTTGTTACGCCTTCAATTTTGACAACTTTTTGGCCACCAATCATTTGAACAACGCCAGTACCTACAACAGTCTTATAATCATAAAAATCATAGACTTTTATCTGTTGTCCTACTTCAAATTTGGTACTCTTCAAGTAAAGGTGTTTTTTGTTATCCACCCAAGCTGTCACATCTTTCGTGGTAATGTCAGCATATTTACCCGTTATTAAATCACTATGAATTTCGGCTGGTGACTCTTTCTTACCGAAAGAAGCACTCTTAGAAGATTCATTTTCACCAACACCAACACGACTAATGGCTAAATTGCTTGAATCACCTAACCCTTTAACGGTATCCCATGAATGTGCGCCAGAATATTCAGTCACCACACCCACAAATTTACCGTTATGTAATGCCACATGCCCTTTACCGATTTCTTCAAAATCTCGTATACCTAATAGGTTTGTTGAGACTTTATAGAGAGTAAAGGCATCACCAGCTTTCAAACCGTCACCCGTGATCATAATCGTATGATCTTCAGTGATGTATGCTTCGACATTCTTAGGTGTTGAAGAATCCTTAACTTTAAAGCTACGACTAATATCTGAGGTGTCTTTTCCTAACTCTTTTTGATAGCCATACAGATAACTTAAATCGTTACCACTCGACTTGATATTGTTTGCTGTTTCTTTATCTACAAAAATATCAACGTATTTGCTGCCATCTGTACGAGTGTGAACAGTACCTGAACCAAATGTTTTATCGACAGTACCAGAAATATTACCTAGCCATGCGCTATACCACGGTAAATCTTTACCTCCTAATGTAAAGACCGCACCATCAACAAGTCGGGCTCCTTCGATATGAATTTTACCGTCATTGGTAACAGTAATATCCAATGCTGTATCCAATGCACCCGCTGGTTTCTGCGTTTTTTCTCCCGTACTTAAATAAGGGTCAAACATTTTCAGAGAGTTAAGTGCATCGTTATAATCTTGCTGCAATTCAGCCAGCTTGATCTTCGAAATCGTTCCTGACAACTTAGCTTCCGTCATCACTTTATTGGCAGTTTGTAACTGTGTATAAAGCGAGTTGTAAACTAAATCTTTTTGTTCTTTGGTATCTGTTGCATTGAGTAACTTTTCAATGTTTTTCGCTTCAGAAACAACATTATCAATTAATATTTGAGCCGCGACGATTGGATCTTCAGCTGACAAATTATTGACTGAAATGTTGAGTTTATTCAGATTAGCCTGAACCATATCCAGTGGTGCACCATCAATAATTGATTGCTCAACTAATTGATAAGCTTCACTCAGTTCTGCAGCTAATTTCTGAACAGCATCATATTTCTCACTCGCACTCTTAATACCTGACAGCTCTTTTGAAGAGGCATAAGCCTGATTCGTCATTTCCGTCAGTTGAGTGATGCTATTCCATGCTTTTGAGAAACCTTCAATTTCTTTACTAAATTCTTCAATTTGATAATTGTAATACGCTAATTTAACGTCTTTAACGCCTTTCGCGGAGTACTCTTCCGATAGTACTTTCGCATCATTTAATGCACGAATAGCAATTTTGTACTGCTCTTCAAAGACAGCATGATTAGAAAGCGTTGATTTATCTAAGTTGATATGTGCGTTATACACAGACTCTTGCAGTAAACTCATGACAATATCGAGGTCAGCAAAGGCTTGCTCACCTAACTGTCCATGGAATTCATTCATTAAGTTTACTTTGGTTTCATTAGCAGTATGCGCTGCACTATTAAGATAAGTCGTGCCTGCACTGTCTAATCCCAACTCTTTCGCTTTATTAGCACGCTCTTTACCTTCAGCTAATAACGCATTTGCTTCCGTTACGATAGATAAGAACTCGGTAGGATCTTTGATTACCGAAGTTGGGTCTTTTTTCAGTAGCTCATCGGCTTTTTTATACTCATTTGTCGCAGTTGTTAATAACTCTAAAGAGAGTGACATACGTGAGTAAGCATCAATTTCCTGAAGAACCCCTTTTGGATAATCAAGCTTGTTATCAAGTGAGTTGTAATACTTGTTGAGTTGATCTGTAAGATAATCTGGAACACCTTTACTAGAAGCATTTGCTACTGCATCTTTAGCATTATTCAGACTATCTTGAGCCGCAATGACACTATTTTTAATTGCTGTCGCTTGCTGAATAGAAGTAATGTTGTTCTCTTTTGCTTCAGCCGCTTTATCAACCGCTTTTCTAACAGCAACCTCAGCTTCAGTTATTGCAGCTTTGGCATCGTTATAGGCTTCAATAATATCTTCTTCAGTAAGTTGATTATCTTTTGCTTGAGCAATCAATACTTCAGATTCATTATTTTGTTTATCAACAAGCGCTTCTGTTTCATCAAACTGCTTATCAACACCAGTGAAGGTTTTCAATAAAGCATCTTGTAAAGAACCGGCACTGATTGATGATTTAATATTGCTGACAACATCATCATATAAGCCTTTTGCTTCAATCAGTTGTTCTTTGGCTTCTAGCGCTTTAGCCAGTTTTTTCTCTGCTAACAGAATATTTTCTGCAGTTGGTGTTTTAACAGCTTGTTTCGCTGCCATTAAAGCATCATCAGAGAGTGTTTTTGCATTATTTAATGCAGTATCAAGTGCGCTTTTGAAAATACCTAATTTTGCTAATGCATTCTCAATATTCTCTGGTGATTTATCTTTAGCCAGATCATTAATTGCATCATTCGCATCTTTAGCTTTATCTTCTAAACCATCAATATCAATCGCATTCAGAGTTAAGCCATCTAACGTAGTTTGCGCTGAACCAATCGTATCATTTGCACCATTAATACCTTTTAATGCATGTTCAATTAAACCTTGATCCACACCATCAATGTTTGCCGCATCATTAATGACACTGTGCAGTTTTTCTATATTCAGCTCAGCTTTATTAATAATATCTTGAGCATCTTTTACTGCTTTATCAAAGTTCTTAACATTAGCAGGACTTGGATTTTTCTGTGCGTGATCAAAAGCTGTTTGTGCTTTATCTACCGCTTTAATCACTTCGTTTAATTGCGCATTAATAACATTATCAACATTTAACAATGCTTTATTAATGGCGTCACTATCACCTGAGCCAATTTTATCTTTAAGATGATCAACTAATTGACTGATATCATCACCTTCAAAATCAGGTAATTTTTCATCAGGAATAGCATTCTTCGCTTTCGCAATATTTGCCCCAGCTTTGCTGATTTCATTGTCAAAGTATTTAATATTGGCAATGTATTCTTTAAATTCTGGGTTATTTTCTGGTGTTAAGCCTTTACTAATCGCTTTTTCAACAGTCTTTTGTAAGTCGCTGGTATTCTCTTTAGCTAATGTATACAGCTCATCAGCAGTATTAAGTAAATACTTCACATCTTGTAAAGCCTGCTGATATTCAACGCTAGACTTATCCATTTCGGCAAGTTTTAGTGCTGCTTCTAAGGCTTCTAAGGCTTTACTCGTAAGCTCTTGAACTAACTCATTGTTATTATCAATAGCTGCTTTTAATGCCTTATTGAAATTATTGATACTTTCTTTATTTTTTGGATCTAATTTATCTAATGCTGTATTTAAATCATCAAATACAACATGAGACTCAATTTCCTGAATCTGTTTATTCAGGTTATTAGCTTCTTTTTTCAGATCATTGAGGCGTTCTAAAAGCTCTGCTTCCGTCGCTTCATATTTCGCAATAACATTACTACCTACACCACCTTTTAAGGCTTTATCTAATGCAGCTTTTACTTTCTCATCAGCTAATTCTGCATTTTCAATAGCTTTAGTGAACTCATTTAAGACTGCTTTCGCATTCTTAATATCTTGTTCTTTAGGTGATGTTGATTCCAATAGTTTTTCAATTTGACTATTCGCTGTTATGCCTTTTTTCTGAGCTTGAAGAATTTCAGTATCAAGTTTATCCAGCGTATTTTTGATATTCGCAATTAAATCAGGATCACCTTCCTGGTTATGTAAATTATCGAGAATATCAAGCGCATTATTAAGTGCAGTATTCGCACTGAGTAATGAGGTATCAGCTTGATCAGCTAGCGCTTCTGTAACAATGAGATCAATATCTGTACCTTGTGCTTTTTCGATTAATTTATCGAGATGATCTTTACTATTTTGCGCTTTTTCAATGTATTGAGTCGCATCACGAACTGACTGTTCAGCAATCAATAAATCATCATAATTGCCTGATACTTTAGCTTTTTCAGCGTCATCTTTAGCAATATTCGCTTTTTCTTCAGCTAATTTAGCTAAATCAGCCACCAACTCAGCCGCTTTTTCTAAACTCTCTTTTGCTTTAGCCTTATTCTCATCCGTTGGATCTTTAATCACATCATCAATTGCAGTATCTGCATCATCTAATGCAGGCTCTGTAATGTCTGAAGTTAATTTATCCAGAATATTTTGAGAAGTAAGAAGGTCATTTTCTGCAGTTGTCAGATGCTCAATCGTGATGTTTAAATCGGTAGCAGCATTTGTCGTATCAACGCCTTTGCTTTCTGCTTTATCAATTAATTGGCTTAATTGCTCTTTTGCAACATTTGCTTTATCAAATGCTTCTTGAGCTATTACTAATAATGCTTTGGCAGCCAATACATCGTCAGATGTTAAACTTTCACTTGCTGTTTCTGCTGCAACTTTTGCTTCATAAGCGAGTGTTTGTGCTTTCTCAGCCAACGTCACAACATACTCAGAGGCAGTGTCTAAAACCTCTTTAACTTGCTCTTTTTCTTCATCTGTTGAGTTTTCATCAAGATCATCAAGGCCTTTTTCAGCATCATCCAATGCATCCTGACCATCAAGATCTGCTTTGATATTTGCTAATGTATTTTCAGCATCACCCACAAGATTTAGCGCATTATCAATATGTTCATTCGCTAGGATAAATTCTGCCGTTGCATCCTGAACATTAACTTGTTTTGCCTGCGCTTTTTCAATCAGATTTTCCAATTGTTGTTGCGCTTCTTGAGCTAATTTAATTGCATCTTGAGCGACAACGACTGCATCGTAAGCCAATTGAATATCTGCGTCAGATTTACTGATAGCCGCTTTATCTGCCGCCTGTTTTGCTGCTTCTGACAATGCTTCAGCTTTTTGCGCTAATTCAGAGCCATATTTAACTGCATTATCAACCGCTTCTTTGGCTTTTTCTAACTTATCTTCTGATGCATCTTTACCCAAATCATCAATAATACTATTAGCATCATCAATTGGATTTTTATCATCAGTTTTACGTAAATCTTGGATAATGGCATCAGTATCATTAATCAGTTGATGCGTTGTATCAAGATTCGTTTGAGCCTGTTGAGCATCATCTAACGCAACCTCTGTTGAAACACCTTTTTCTTGTGCTTTAACAATAAGTTGGTCTAACTCTGCTTTTATTTGCTCGGCATGAGAGAATTCAACTTTTGCTTTCTCTAATAGAGCTTCAGCTTCAACAAGATCAGTCTGTTTACCGCTATTGAATGCTTTTTCTGCTGCTGATTTAGCAAGTTCAGCCAATATCAGTGCATTTTCTGTCACAGTAACAACATATTCAGATGCTAATTCAACCGCATCTTTCGCTTGCTCTTTATCTTGCTCTGATGAATTTTCATCTAAATTATCAATAATCTCAGTACCCTTATCCAATGCATCTTTTGCATCATCAATAAGTTGTAACTTATCAAGAATTGACTGTGTATCTTTTAGATTTTGAGTTGCTTCATCTAATGAGATTTGAGACTTATCAGCATCAATTTGAGCATCCGCTGTATCAACACCTTTACTTTGTGCTTTTTCAATTAAGCTATCTAATGTTGCTTTAGCTTCATTTGCTTTATCTAATGCTTCATCCGCTTTAGCAAACAATGTCTTAGCGGCAGCAAAGTCTTTCGCACTACCGGAGATCAATGCTTTTTCTGCTGCCAGTTTAGCACTACTAGATAAAAGTTCTGCTTTCGATGCTAAATTAACCACTAAATCTGAAGCAGCATCTAAAGATACTTTTGCTTTAGCTAATTCATCTGGTGTTGAATTTTCAGTTAAATCATCAATCAGATCATTGGCCTTATCTAATGCATCTTGCTCTTTCAGTAAGTCATTCACCATATCCAGAATATTTTGTGTATGACTTAAAATATCATTGGCATTATCAATGTGTTCTTGTGAAAGAAGTGCATCAGATTGGGCTTCATCTGTATTAATTTCTTTAGCTATCGCCTTGGTAATTAGCGCATCCAACTTATCTTTAGCGACTTGAGCCTTATTAACTGCCTCTTGTGCTTTTTCTTGCAATAAAAGCGCGGTGTTCAGATCTTTTTCTTTGCCAGAAATGAGAGCTTGTTCAGCAGAATCATGAGCTTTTTTAGCCAAGATTTCTGCTTTTTCAGCGAGACCCACCACATAATCAGAAGCTGCATTTAATGATGCTTTAGCTTCTTCTTTTTGTGCATCAGTTGGATCTTCTGGTAAATCTTCAAGAATATCATCGGTTTTATCCAAGATATTCGTATCTTCACCATTAGTTTCTTTATCTAACATATCAATAATAAACTGCACATTCGCTAGTGTATGTGCTGCATCATCAATATGTCCCTGCGCTTTATTTGCATCAATTTGAGCATCAGTTATATCAATATCTTTCCCTTGAGCTTTTTGAATTAAGGCATCAAGTTCAGCTTTTGCTTGTTTCGCCGTATTTAATATTTCATTGGCTTGACTTAATAACGTTTTGGCTAAATCAATATCGACTTTATTCTCACTAATCAATGCTTTATCAATAGCGGCTTTAGCCATATCAGCATAAAGATCAGCTTTCAATGCCAATGCAACAACATATTCAGAAGCTGCATCTAACACTTTTTTCGCTTCAGCTTTCTCTTCTTCTGTTGCTGTATCTTTATCTAAGTCATCAATAATTTCGTTACCATCATCAATATTCCCACCTCCATTTTCGGTTGTGGTCAATGTATCGATGATTTTTTCAGCTGCATTCAGCGCACTGTTGGCTTCATCTAACTGTGCTTGAGCTGTTTCTGCGACCTGTTGTGCATCGGCAGTATCAACCCCTTTAGCATTTGCTTTGTCGATCAACGCATCTAATTTGGCTTTCACCGCTTCAGCGTTAGCAACGGCTTCTTGCGCCACTTTTAGATCGGCTTGCGCTTGGGCTAAATCGGCTTTATCACCACTTATTAACGCTTTTTCCGCCGCGGTTTCTGCCGCTTTGGCTAACGTTAAGGCATCAGTAATTTGCTGGCCAATCAACTCGGCGGCATTATCCAGCTTCGCTTTAACTTCGGCTTTTTCTTTGTCAGACGCATCATCCGGCAGATCGTCGATCGCCGTATCAGTGTCATCAATCACATCGACGTCTAACAGGCTGTCGATGATTTGCTGAGCATTTTCTAAGGCTAATTGTGCGTCATCTAACTGTGCTTGAGC
>NZ_JAABLX010000009.1:0-28191 GCF_009915245.1 Proteus sp. G2669
AAACCGCACGTTAACGTTGGTACTATCGGCCACGTTGACCACGGTAAAACAACTCTGACTGCTGCAATCACTACAGTTTTAGCTAAAACTTACGGTGGTGCTGCTCGTGCATTCGATCAAATCGATAACGCACCAGAAGAAAAAGCTCGTGGTATCACCATCTCTACTTCACACGTAGAATACGATACTCCAACTCGTCACTACGCACACGTAGACTGCCCAGGTCACGCCGACTATGTTAAAAACATGATCACTGGTGCTGCGCAAATGGACGGAGCTATCCTGGTAGTTGCTGCGACTGATGGCCCAATGCCACAAACTCGTGAGCACATCCTGTTAGGTCGTCAGGTTGGTGTTCCTTACATCATCGTATTCCTGAACAAATGTGACATGGTAGATGATGAAGAGTTACTGGAATTAGTAGAAATGGAAGTTCGTGAACTTCTGTCTCAATACGATTTCCCAGGTGACGACACTCCAGTAATCCGTGGTTCAGCGCTTAAAGCACTGGAAGGCGAAGCTGAGTGGGAAGCAAAAATTGTTGAATTAGCAGAAGCACTGGATTCATACATCCCAGAACCAGAGCGTGCAATTGACAAACCATTCCTGTTACCAATCGAAGACGTATTCTCAATCTCAGGCCGTGGTACAGTAGTAACTGGTCGTGTTGAGCGTGGTGTTGTTAAAGTTGGTGAAGAAGTTGAAATCGTTGGTATCAAACCAACAGTTAAAACAACTTGTACTGGCGTTGAAATGTTCCGTAAATTACTTGACGAAGGTCGTGCAGGTGAGAACGTAGGTGTTCTGCTGCGTGGTACTAAACGTGAAGAAATCGAACGTGGACAAGTACTGGCTAAACCAGGTTCAATCAAGCCACACACTAAATTCGAATCAGAAGTTTATATTCTGAGCAAAGATGAAGGTGGTCGTCATACTCCATTCTTCAAAGGTTACCGTCCACAGTTCTACTTCCGTACAACTGACGTAACTGGTACTATCGAATTACCAGAAGGCGTAGAAATGGTAATGCCAGGTGACAACATCAATATGATCGTTGATCTGATTCACCCAATCGCGATGGACGACGGTTTACGTTTCGCTATCCGTGAAGGTGGCCGTACAGTAGGTGCGGGCGTTGTTGCTAAAGTATTAGGTTAATCTCTAACCTACTTTAAGTTATAGAGAAAGGGCATCGTTGATGCCCTTTTTTATATTTAGAAATAGCGCTTTTTATCTTAGCTAAATCTAGTCCTCAACTTATTCTCTTATTATCATGTTAGTTTCTATATTAGATTAGAACATCTAAGTTAAATAGAAATTGAAATCATAATAGTTATCATTTACTATTCGATGCGTGAGTAGTTAATGAGGTTGCTATTATGTACGTTTGTCTCTGTCATGGTGTGAGTGATAAAAAAATTATCTCCACAGTACACAAACATCAAATCCACACTATTAATGAATTACGTAAGATCTTGCCCGTTGGCAGTTGTTGCGGTAAGTGTGTACGTCAAGCTCGTCAAATCATTGAAAGTGAGCAATCTGTCCTTTACCCTCAAATTTCTGAAGTTGCATAACAAATTTTAAATTTCCTTTCTCTCCACTTTGTATAAAAGGTCTACACTAAAAAGACTGGAAGCAAAGGAGCATAAAAATGAAAGGTGATAAAAAAATGATAGCCCACCTTAATAAATTATTAGGTGGTGAGCTTGTTGCAATTAATCAGTATTTCCTGCATGCCCGAATGTTCAAAAATTGGGGACTAACTCGTCTCAATGAAATGGAATACCATGAATCTATCGATGAAATGAAACATGCTGATAAATATATTGAGCGTATTTTATTTCTAGAGGGTCTTCCTAACTTACAAGATTTAGGCAAACTAAATATCGGTGAAGACGTTGAAGAGATGCTACGTTCTGATCTTGAATTAGAACTTGGTGGTGCCAAAGATTTACGTGAAGCAATAGCGTATGCTGATTCTATTCATGACTATGTGAGTCGAGATTTAATGTTAGAAATTTTAACTGATGAAGAAGGGCATATTGATTGGATTGAAACTCAGCTTGAGTTAATTGAACGTATGGGGCTTCAAAATTACTTACAAGCTCAGATTATTGAAGAATAGTCCTCAATAAAAAGGTATCAATTTTCTCTTATCGACAATATTTACAAATCCATTTAAAGCAAAGGGAATGAAGATTGCCTTTGCTTTTTTCATTTTTTAAATAATAAAACTTATTTTTATCGATGATTTTTTATTCTTGGCTTGATTTCATCACTCAGGCAAGTATAATGCGCAGGCTCACTGATTTAGTGGGGCTGATTAATCAGCTAATGCAGATTTTTTATTGCATTAAATATAATACTCCCAATTGGGGAGTTATATGCAGAACGATTACACTCTCTCATCAATCGAAATGGGTACGAGTAGTGATCATTTACGTTTATAAAAAATAGTTGGAGCTCTGGTCTCATGCAGAACCAAAGAATCCGTATCCGCCTGAAAGCTTTTGATCATCGTCTGATTGATCAATCAACTGCGGAAATCGTAGAGACTGCTAAGCGCACTGGTGCGCAAGTTCGTGGTCCAATCCCACTGCCGACTCGCAAAGAGCGTTTCACAGTGTTGATTTCTCCGCACGTTAATAAAGATGCGCGTGATCAGTATGAAATTCGCACTCACAAACGTCTGGTTGACATCGTTGAGCCAACCGAGAAAACCGTTGATGCTCTGATGCGTCTGGATCTGGCTGCCGGCGTAGACGTGCAGATCAGCCTAGGTTAATCAGGTCATCAAGCGATTGAGAGGTTGAAACAATGATTGGTTTAGTCGGTAAGAAAGTAGGAATGACTCGTATCTTCACTGAAGATGGCGTTTCAATCCCTGTAACCGTTATCGAAATTGAAAACAACCGTGTTACTCAGGTCAGAGATCTGGAGAAAGACGGTTATCGTGCCATTCAGGTGACTACTGGTAGCAAAAAAGCTAACCGTGTACTGAAACCTGAAGCAGGTCATTTTGCTAAAGCTGGTGTCGAAGCTGGCCGCTTACTACGTGAATTCCGTCTGAACGAAGGCGAAGAATACACTGTAGGTCAAAGCATTAGCGTAGAAATTTTCGCTGACGTTAAAAAAGTCGACGTTACTGGAACATCTAAAGGTAAAGGTTTTGCTGGTACTGTAAAGCGCTGGAACTTCCGTACTCAAGATGCTACCCACGGTAACTCCTTGTCTCACCGTGTTCCGGGTTCTATCGGTCAGAACCAGACTCCGGGTAAGGTGTTCAAAGGCAAGAAAATGGCAGGTCAACTGGGTAACGAACAAGTTACCGTTCAGAGCCTGGAAGTAGTACGTGTTGACGCTGAGCGCAACCTGCTGCTGGTCAAAGGTGCTGTTCCAGGTGCAACTGGCAGTGACCTGATCGTTAAACCAGCTGTCAAGGCGTAACGTCGAGGAGATAGGAATGGAATTGGTAATGAAAGACGCGCAAGGCGCGCTGACTGTTTCCGAAACTACCTTCGGGCGTGACTTTAACGAAGCGCTTGTGCACCAAGTAGTCGTTGCATACGCTGCTGGTGCTCGTCAAGGTACTCGTGCTCAGAAAACCCGTGCTGAAGTTTCTGGTTCAGGCAAAAAGCCTTGGAGACAGAAAGGTACAGGTCGTGCACGTTCAGGTTCAATCAAGAGCCCAATTTGGCGCTCTGGTGGTGTTAGCTTCGCAGCTAAACCACAGGACCACAGTCAAAAAGTAAACAAAAAGATGTACCGCGGTGCTCTGAAGAGCATTCTGTCTGAACTGGTACGTCAAGATCGTCTGATCGTCGTAGAGAAGTTCTCTGTTGAAGCGCCTAAAACTAAGCTTTTAGCACAGAAACTGAAAGATATGGCTCTGGAAGATGTTCTGATCATCACTGCTGATGTAGATGAGAATCTGTATTTAGCAGCGCGCAACTTATATAAAGTTGACGTACGTGATGCAGCAACAATCGACCCTGTTAGCTTAATCGCCTTCGACAAAGTCGTCATGACTGCTGACGCTGTGAAGCAAGTTGAGGAGATGCTGGCATGATCCGTGAAGAACGTCTGCTGAAAGTACTGCGCGCGCCGCATGTATCTGAAAAAGCTTCTATCGCGATGGAAAAATCAAACACCATCGTTCTCAAAGTTGCTAAAGACGCGACCAAAGCAGAGATTAAAGCAGCTGTACAAAAACTGTTTGAAGTCGAAGTTGAAAGTGTTAACACTCTGCTGATGAAAGGCAAAGTGAAACGTCACGGTCAGCGTATTGGTCGTCGTAGCGACTGGAAAAAAGCTTACGTCACCCTGAAGGAAGGCCAGAATCTGGACTTCGTCGGCGGCGCTGAGTAAGTCGGAGGAGTAAAGAACAATGGCAATTGTTAAATGTAAACCTACGTCTCCGGGCCGTCGCCACGTAGTTAAAGTGGTAAACCCTGAGCTGCATAAAGGGAAACCTTATGCGCCATTGCTGGAAAAAAACAGCAAGTCCGGTGGTCGTAACAACAATGGTCGTATCACTACCCGTCATATTGGTGGTGGTCACAAACAGGCTTACCGTATTGTTGACTTCAAACGCAACAAAGATGGTATCCCTGCAACAGTAGAACGTCTGGAATATGATCCAAACCGTTCAGCTAATATCGCTTTAGTGCTGTATGCTGATGGTGAACGTCGCTACATTCTGGCTCCAAAAGGCCTGAAAGCGGGTGATAAAGTTCAGTCTGGCGTTGATGCTGCTATCAAAGCGGGTAACACCTTACCAATGCGTAATATCCCGGTTGGTTCTACAGTTCATAACGTAGAAATGAAACCAGGTAAAGGTGGTCAGTTAGCTCGTTCAGCTGGTACTTACGTTCAGATCGTTGCTCGTGATGGTGCTTATGTCACTATTCGTCTGCGTTCTGGTGAAATGCGTAAAGTTCCTTCTGATTGCCGTGCAACTATCGGTGAAGTTGGCAACTCTGAGCACATGTTACGCGTTCTGGGTAAAGCTGGTGCAAGTCGCTGGCGTGGTATTCGTCCTACCGTTCGCGGTACTGCGATGAACCCAGTCGATCACCCACATGGTGGTGGTGAAGGTCGTAACTTTGGTAAACACCCTGTAACACCTTGGGGCGTTCAAACTAAAGGTAAGAAGACCCGTAAAAACAAACGCACTGAACATTTCATCGTTCATCGTCGTACTAAGAAATAATTAGAGGATAAGCCATGCCACGTTCTCTCAAGAAAGGTCCTTTCATTGACCTGCACTTGCTGAAGAAGGTAGAGAAAGCGGTGGAAAGCGGTGACAAAAAGCCTGTTAAGACTTGGTCCCGTCGTTCAACGATCTTTCCTAACATGATCGGTTTGACCATCGCTGTCCATAATGGTCGTCAGCATGTTCCAGTTTACGTTTCCGACGAAATGGTTGGTCACAAACTGGGTGAATTCGCGCCGACCCGTACTTATCGCGGTCATGCAGCCGATAAAAAGGCTAAGAAAAAATAAGGTAGGAGGAAGAGATGGAAACTATCGCTATGCATCGCCACGCTCGTTCTTCTGCTCAGAAGGTTCGCTTAGTAGCTGACCTGATTCGCGGTAAGAAAGTGTCGCAAGCTCTGGAAATTTTAACCTTTACCAACAAGAAAGCTGCTGGTTTAGTGAAGAAAGTACTGGAGTCTGCTATTGCTAATGCAGAACACAACGATGGCGCTGACATTGATGATCTGAAAGTAGCTAAGATCTTTGTTGACGAAGGTCCTTCTATGAAGCGCATTATGCCTCGTGCAAAAGGCCGTGCAGATCGTATTCTGAAGCGCACCAGCCACATCACTGTGGTTGTGTCTGATCGCTGAGACTCTGGAGACTAGCAATGGGTCAAAAAGTACATCCTAATGGTATCCGCCTTGGCATTGTCAAGCCTTGGAATTCCACATGGTATGCGGGTACCAATGAATTCGCTGACAACCTAGACAGCGACTTTAAAGTACGTCAGTACTTAACTAAAGAACTGGCTAAAGCATCTGTATCTCGTATCGTTATCGAACGTCCTGCGAAAAGCATCCGTGTGACTATTCACACTGCTCGTCCAGGCATCGTTATCGGTAAAAAAGGTGAAGATGTTGAAAAACTGCGTAAGCACGTAGCGGATATCGCTGGCGTTCCTGCGCAAATTAATATCGCCGAAGTACGTAAACCTGAACTAGACGCAAAATTAGTTGCTGACAGCATCACTTCACAGCTGGAACGTCGCGTTATGTTCCGTCGTGCTATGAAGCGTGCAGTACAGAACGCAATGCGTTTGGGCGCTAAAGGTATTAAAGTGGAAGTAAGTGGTCGCTTAGGTGGCGCTGAAATCGCTCGTACTGAATGGTATCGTGAAGGTCGAGTACCTCTGCACACTTTGCGTGCAGATATCGACTACAATACCTCAGAAGCACAAACCACTTATGGTGTGCTCGGCGTTAAGGTATGGATCTTCAAAGGTGAGATCCTGGGTGGTATGGCTGCAGTTGAACTGGCGGAAAAACAACCGGCAGCTCAACCTAAAAAGCAGCAGCGTAAAGGCCGCAAGTAAGGAGAGTCGCTGATGTTACAACCAAAGCGTACAAAATTCCGTAAAGTGCACAAAGGCCGCAACCGTGGCTTAGCTGCTGGTGCGGATGTAAGCTTCGGGACTTACGGTCTTAAAGCTGTGGGCCGTGGTCGTCTGACTGCACGTCAGATCGAAGCGGCACGTCGTGCAATGACCCGTGCAGTTAAGCGTCAGGGTAAAATCTGGATCCGTGTGTTCCCAGACAAACCAATCACTGAAAAGCCGCTCGAAGTCCGTATGGGTAAAGGTAAAGGTAACGTTGAGTATTGGGTTGCCTTAATCCAGCCAGGTAAAGTCCTGTATGAAATGGATGGTGTGCCTGAAGAACTGGCCCGTGAAGCATTCAAGCTGGCGGCAGCAAAACTGCCTATCAAAACCACCTTTGTAACTAAGACGGTGATGTAATGAAAGCAAAAGAGCTGCGCGAAAAGAGCGTTGAAGAGCTGAACACAGAACTGCTGAACTTACTGCGTGAGCAGTTTAATCTGCGTATGCAGACTGCAAGTGGTCAGTTACAACAGTCTCATCTGTTGAAACAAGTGCGTCGTAATATCGCACGCGTTAAGACTTTACTGACTGAGAAGGCGGGTGCGTAATGACCGATAAAATCCGTACTCTGCAAGGTCGTGTAGTTAGTGACAAAATGGAAAAATCTATTGTCGTTGCTATCGATCGTATGGTTAAACACCCATTATATGGTAAGTTTATCCGTCGTACGACCAAACTGCATGTACATGACGAGAACAACGAATGTGGAATTGGTGACGTAGTTGAAATTCGTCAAACACGTCCACTGTCTAAGACTAAGTCTTGGGCGTTAGTTCGCGTTGTAGAAAAAGCTGTTCTGTAATAAAATAGCCTTTTCGTACGAAATAAACGGCTCAAAACTGAACGAGCCGTTTATTTTTTCTGTCCATATCGAGAATGTGGTGTTATAATGCCGCTCCCTCGTATTATGGGATATTGAACGGCCTCTTCTAATGTGGAAGTGGCTCAGTAGTAGTTGACATTTAGCGGAGCACTAAAATGATCCAAGAACAGACTATGCTGAACGTGGCCGACAACTCCGGTGCACGTCGCGTAATGTGTATCAAGGTTCTAGGTGGCTCGCACCGTCGCTACGCAAATGTAGGTGACATCATCAAAATTACCATCAAGGAAGCAATTCCACGTGGTAAAGTTAAGAAAGGTGATGTACTGAAAGCGGTAGTGGTGCGCACCAAGAAGGGTGTTCGTCGCCCTGACGGTTCTGTCATTCGCTTCGATAGCAACGCTTGTGTATTGTTAAACAACAACAGCGAGCAAGTTATTGGTACGCGTATTTTTGGGCCGGTTACTCGTGAACTTCGTAATGAGAAGTTTATGAAAATAATCTCTCTGGCACCTGAAGTACTCTAAGGAGCAGGCAATGGCAGCGAAAATCCGTCGTGAAGACGAAGTTATCGTTCTTACTGGTAAAGATAAAGGTAAGCGCGGTAAAGTAAAACAGGTTCTTTCTTCTGGTAAAGTTATCGTTGAAGGTATCAATCTGGTTAAAAAACATCAGAAGCCAGTTCCGGCTCTGAATCAACCAGGTGGCATCGTTGAAAAAGAAGCTTTTATTCAAGTTTCTAACGTTGCAATCTTCAATGCGGCAACCGGTAAGGCTGACCGTGTAGGTTTTAGATTTGAAGACGGCAAAAAAGTTCGTTTCTTCAAGTCTAATAAAGAAACTATCAAGTAATTTGGAGTATACGATGGCGAAACTGCATGATTACTACAAAGGCGAGGTGGTCCAACAACTGATGTCTCAGTTTGGTTACCATTCTGTCATGCAAGTCCCTCGGGTCGAGAAGATCACCCTGAATATGGGTGTTGGTGAAGCGATTGTTGATAAAAAACTGCTGGATAATGCAGCAGCTGATTTAGCAGCAATCTCAGGTCAAAAACCTTTGATCACCAAAGCACGCAAATCTGTTGCAGGCTTCAAAATCCGTCAGGGCTATCCGATCGGCTGTAAAGTGACCCTGCGTGGCGAACGCATGTGGGAGTTCTTTGAACGCCTGATCTCTATTGCTGTACCTCGTATTCGTGACTTCCGTGGTTTATCCGCTAAGTCATTTGATGGACGTGGTAACTACAGCATGGGCGTACGTGAGCAAATCATCTTCCCTGAAATCGATTACGATAAAGTGGATCGTGTTCGTGGTTTGGATATTACCATTACTACGACTGCGAAATCAGATGATGAAGGTCGCGCACTGTTAGCAGCGTTTAACTTCCCGTTCCGCAAGTAAGGCAGGGCATTCATGGCTAAGAAATCTATGAAAGCACGTGATGTAAAACGTGCGAATTTAGCTGAGAAATTCTTCGCAAAACGCGCAGAACTGAAAGCTATCGTTTCAGATGTGAATGTATCTGATGAAGATCGTTGGAATGCTGTTCTGAAACTGCAAACTATGCCACGTGATTCAAGTCCTTCACGTCAGCGTAACCGCTGCCGTCAAACTGGACGTCCGCACGGTTTTCTGCGGAAATTTGGTCTCAGCCGTATTAAAGTCCGTGAAGCCGCTATGCGCGGTGAAATCCCGGGCCTTAGAAAGGCTAGCTGGTAATTACCATAATTGAATCACGGGAGTAAAGACAGATGAGCATGCAAGATCCCATCGCGGATATGCTGACCCGTATCCGTAACGGTCAGGCCGCGAATAAAGTTGCGGTCACAATGCCTTCCTCCAAGCTGAAAGTGGCGATTGCCAACGTGCTTAAGGAAGAAGGTTATATTGAAGATTTTAAAATTGAAGGCGACACTAAGCCAGAACTGGAAATCACTTTAAAATATTTCCAAGGTAAGGCTGTAGTAGAAAGCATTCAGCGCGTAAGCCGTCCAAGTCTGCGCATCTATAAAAGAAAAGATGAGCTGCCAAATGTTATGGCAGGACTGGGCATCGCTGTTGTTTCTACCTCAAAAGGTGTTATGACTGATCGTGCAGCTCGCCAAGCAGGTCTTGGTGGCGAGATTATCTGCTACGTAGCTTAATTCGGGAGGAAAGAATGTCTCGTGTGGCAAAAGCACCCGTCGTCATTCCTGCCGGCGTAGAGGTTAAACTCAACGGTCAGGTTATTACGATTAAGGGTAAAAACGGCGAGCTAACTCGTACTATCCATAATGCAGTTGAAATTCAACATGCTGACAACCAGTTAACTTTCGCACCTCGCGATGGTTTTGCTGATGCATGGGCACAGGCGGGTACTACTCGTTCTCTGTTAAATGCTATGGTTGTAGGTGTTACCGAAGGCTTCACTAAAAAACTGCAACTGGTAGGTGTAGGTTATCGTGCGTCTATTAAAGGCAATGCGGTTAACTTATCAGTAGGTTTTTCACATCCAGTGGAACACCAACTGCCAGCAGGCATCACAGCTGAATGCCCAACACAAACTGAAATCGTACTGAAAGGTGCGGATAAGCAAGTGATTGGTCAAGTAGCAGCTGAACTGCGTGCTTACCGTCGCCCTGAGCCTTATAAAGGTAAAGGTATTCGTTACGCCGACGAAGTTGTGCGTATCAAAGAGGCTAAGAAGAAGTAAGGTAACACTATGGATAAGAAAGCAGCTCGTATCCGTCGTGCGACCCGCGCACGCCGTAAGCTCCAAGAATTGGGTGCGACTCGCCTGGTGGTACACCGTACCCCTCGCCATATTTATGCGCAGGTTATTGCACCAAACGGTTCTGAAACATTGGTGGCCGCTTCTACTACAGAAAAAGCCATCATTGAGCAACTGAAAAACACTGGAAACAAAGAAGCAGCAGCAGTAGTTGGTAAAATCGTTGCTGAACGCGCTCTGGAAAAAGGTATCAAAGTAGTATCATTTGACCGTTCCGGTTTCCAATATCATGGTCGAGTCCAGGCACTGGCAGATGCTGCCCGTGAAGCTGGCCTTCAGTTCTAAGGTAGGAGTGTAAGATGGCTCACATCGAGAAACAAGCTGGCGAACTGCAGGAAAAGCTGATCGCGGTAAACCGCGTATCTAAAACCGTCAAAGGTGGTCGTATATTTAGCTTCACCGCTCTTACAGTAGTTGGTGATGGTAATGGCCGCGTTGGTTTTGGATATGGCAAAGCTCGCGAAGTTCCGGCAGCAATCCAGAAAGCGATGGAAAAAGCCCGTCGCAATATGAAAACCGTCGCTTTAAACAACGGTACTCTGTTCCACCCTGTAAAAGGTACCCACACAGGATCTCGCGTATTTATGCAGCCTGCTCACGAAGGTACTGGTATCATCGCAGGTGGTGCAATGCGTGCAGTTCTAGAAGTGGCTGGCGTTCGTAACGTACTGGCTAAAACCTATGGTTCCACAAACCCGATTAACGTGGTTCGTGCAACACTGGACGCTTTAGATAGCATGAAGTCTCCAGATATGGTCGCAGCTAAGCGTGGTAAATCCGTTGAAGAAATTCTGGGGTAATGACCATGGCTAAGACTATTAAAATTACTCAAATACGCAGCACAATCGGCCGTTTGCCAAAACATAAGGCAACAATGGTTGGTTTAGGACTGCGTCGCATCGGTCACACTGTAGAACGCGAAGATACACCAGCAGTTCGCGGTATGATCAACTTGGTTTCCTATATGGTTAAAGTTGAGGAGTAAGAGATGCGTTTAAATACTCTGTCTCCGGCTGAAGGTGCCAAGCATGCGCCTAAACGTGTAGGTCGTGGTATTGGTTCTGGCTTAGGTAAAACTGGCGGACGTGGTCACAAGGGTCAGAAGTCTCGTTCTGGCGGTGGCGTACGTCGTGGTTTTGAAGGCGGCCAGATGCCTTTATATCGTCGTTTACCAAAATTTGGTTTTACTTCACGTAAATCTTTCGTGACTGCGGAAATCCGCCTGTCTGATTTAGCTTACGTTGAAGGCGATGTAATCGATCTGAATGCACTGAAAGCCGCAAACGTTGTTGGCCCACAGATTGAATTTGCAAAATTAATTCTGTCTGGCGAGGTTAACCGTGCAGTGACTATTCGTGGTCTGCGTGTTACCAAAGGTGCCCGTGCAGCAATCGAATCAGCTGGCGGTAAAATTGAGGAATAAGTGACAGATGGCTAAACAACCAGGTTTAGATTTTCAGAGTGCTAAAGGTGGTGTTGGTGAACTAAAACGCAGACTTTTGTTTGTTCTTGGTGCACTAATTGTCTTTAGGATTGGCTCTTTTATTCCTATCCCTGGTATTGATGCCACTGTGCTTGCCAAATTGCTCGATCAGCAAAAAGGCACCATCATTGAAATGTTTAACATGTTCTCTGGTGGTGCTCTTAGCCGTGCTTCTATCTTTGCGCTGGGTATCATGCCTTATATTTCGGCATCGATTATTATCCAACTTTTATCAGTGGTTAACCCTCGGTTAGCAGAGATTAAGAAGGAAGGGGAGGCCGGTCGTCGTAAGATCAGCCAATATACCCGTTATGGTACTTTGGTGCTGGCGATATTCCAATCAATTGGTATCGCAACAGGCTTACCGAATATGCCAGGAATGCAAGGTCTGGTAATTAATCCAGGTCTACCATTCTATATTACGGCTGTTGTGAGCTTAGTCACTGGGACAATGTTCCTAATGTGGTTAGGTGAGCAAATCACTGAACGTGGTATTGGTAACGGTATCTCAATCATTATTTTTGCGGGTATCGTTGCAGGTCTTCCGCCTGCCATTGGTCAAACCATCGAGCAGGCACGGCAAGGCGAACTGCACTTCCTCCTGTTATTGTTGGTTGCAGTATTGGTGTTCGCGGTTACTTTCTTTGTTGTTTTTGTAGAAAGAGGACAACGTCGTATCGTTGTTAACTATGCAAAACGTCAACAAGGGCGTAGAATATACGCGGCACAAAGTACACATCTACCACTTAAAGTAAATATGGCGGGTGTTATACCAGCAATTTTTGCTTCAAGTATTATCCTGTTTCCTGGTACAATAACCTCTTGGTTTGGCGATGGTACAGGGTGGGGTTGGCTGACGACGATTTCTTTAAATCTACAGCCTGGTCAACCTATTTATGTGTTACTATACGCTGCTGCAATCATATTCTTCTGTTTCTTCTATACGGCGTTGGTTTTCAACCCAAGAGAAACGGCAGATAACCTGAAGAAGTCCGGTGCATTTGTACCAGGAATTCGCCCGGGAGAGCAGACGGCTAAATATATAGATAAAGTAATGACTCGTTTAACCTTAATCGGTGCCTTGTATATTACCTTTATCTGTCTCATCCCGGAGTTCATGCGTGACGCAATGAAAGTACCTTTCTATTTTGGTGGTACTTCCCTCTTAATCGTGGTTGTGGTCATCATGGATTTTATGGCTCAAGTGCAAACCCTCCTGATGTCAAGTCAGTATGAGTCTGCATTGAAAAAAGCAAATCTTAAAGGTTAATTACTGATAAGCGATTTGTTTTAGAAGTTACGGAGAGTAAAAATGAAAGTTCGTGCTTCCGTCAAGAAAATGTGCCGTAACTGCAAAATTGTTAGACGTCACGGTCACGTGCGTGTAATTTGCAGCGTCGAGCCTAAGCATAAACAGCGTCAAGGCTAATTTATTGCATTTTTTTCTTGCAAAGTTCGGTTGAGCTGGCTAAATTAGCCAGCCCAATCTTTTATAATATATACAGTATTGTTTGAGTATCCTGAAAACGGGCTTTTCAGAATGGTACTGTATAAATGCTAATTTAGGAGTGCATAGTGGCCCGTATAGCAGGCATTAACATTCCTGATCATAAACATACTGTAATCGCATTAACTTCGATTTACGGTATCGGTAAGACCCGCTCACAGGCTATCTGTGTAGCTGCTGGTATTGCTGAAAATGTTAAGATCAGTGAGCTGTCTGAAGAGCAAATCGACAAGCTGCGTGACGAAGTTGCCAAATACGTTGTAGAAGGTGATCTGCGTCGTGAAGTTACCCTGAGCATCAAACGTCTGATGGATCTTGGTACTTACCGTGGTTTACGTCATCGTCGTGGTCTACCAGTTCGCGGTCAGCGTACTAAGACTAACGCACGTACCCGTAAGGGTCCGCGTAAGCCGATCAAGAAATAATCGGGGTATTTGAACAATGGCAAAAGCACCTATTCGTGCACGTAAGCGTGTAAGAAAACAAGTCTCTGACGGTGTGGCTCATATCCATGCTTCTTTCAACAACACAATCGTTACTATTACCGATCGTCAAGGTAACGCATTGGGTTGGGCTACTGCCGGTGGTTCCGGTTTCCGTGGTTCTCGTAAATCTACTCCGTTCGCGGCTCAGGTTGCAGCAGAACGTTGCGCTGAAGCTGTTAAAGAGTACGGAATTAAGAACTTGGAAGTTATGGTTAAAGGACCTGGTCCTGGTCGTGAGTCAACTATCCGTGCATTAAACGCGGCTGGTTTCCGCATCACTAATATTACTGATGTGACTCCGATTCCTCATAACGGTTGTCGTCCACCGAAAAAACGTCGCGTTTAATAACGTTTTCGTTTTTAGGAAAGTTGGAGAAAGAAAATGGCAAGATATTTGGGTCCTAAGCTCAAGCTGAGCCGCCGTGAAGGTACAGATTTATTTCTAAAATCTGGCGTTCGGGCGATTGACACCAAGTGTAAACTGGAACAAGCACCAGGTCAGCACGGCGCACGTAAACCGCGTCTTTCTGATTACGGTGTTCAGTTACGTGAAAAACAAAAAGTACGTCGTATTTACGGTGTTCTAGAACGTCAATTCCGTAACTACTATAAAGAAGCAACTCGTCTGAAAGGCAACACAGGTGAAAACCTGCTGACTCTGCTGGAAGGTCGTCTGGATAACGTTGTTTATCGTATGGGCTTTGGCGCAACTCGCGCAGAAGCACGTCAGATGGTTAGCCATAAAGCAATCATGGTAAATGGTCGCGTGGTTAACATTGCTTCTTATCAGGTTTCCCCGAATGACGTAGTCAGCGTTCGTGAAAAATCGAAAAAACAGTCTCGTATCAAGGCTGCTTTAGAGCTGGCTGAACAGCGTGAAAAGCCAACATGGCTGGAAGTTGATGCTGCTAAGATGGAAGGTGTGTTCAAACGTATTCCTGAACGTACTGACTTGTCTGCTGACATTAACGAGCACCTGATCGTCGAGCTTTACTCCAAGTAAGGCTTAGCACCAAAGAGAGGACACAATGCAGGGTTCTGTGACAGAGTTTCTAAAACCGCGCCTGGTTGATATCGAGCAAGTCAGTTCGACGCACGCCAAGGTGACCCTTGAGCCATTAGAGCGAGGCTTCGGCCATACTCTTGGTAACGCACTGCGCCGTATTCTGCTTTCGTCTATGCCGGGTTGTGCGGTAACAGAGGTTGAGATTGATGGTGTACTGCATGAGTACAGCACCAAAGAAGGTGTTCAGGAAGATATCCTAGAAATACTGCTCAACCTTAAGGGGTTGGCGGTAAAAGTTCATGGTAAAGATGAAGTTATTCTTACTTTGAGCAAATCTGGCATTGGCCCTGTTATTGCAGCCGATATCATCCATGACGGTGATGTCGAAATCGTCAAGCCGCAGCACGTTATCTGCCACCTTACAGACGAAAACGCATCTATTAATATGCGTATCAAAGTTCAGCGTGGTCGTGGTTATGTGCCGGCTTCTGCCCGAATTCATTCGGAAGAAGATGAGCGCCCTATCGGTCGCCTTTTAGTAGACGCGTGCTATAGCCCAGTTGAGCGTATTGCTTATAATGTGGAAGCAGCTCGTGTTGAACAGCGTACCGACTTGGATAAGCTGGTAATCGAGATGGAAACTAACGGTACTATCGATCCAGAAGAATCGATTCGCCGTGCAGCGACTATCCTGGCTGAACAGCTTGAAGCTTTTGTTGACTTACGTGATGTTCGTCAGCCAGAAGTTAAAGAAGAGAAGCCAGAATTCGATCCTATCTTACTGCGCCCAGTAGACGATCTTGAATTGACTGTCCGCTCTGCTAACTGTCTGAAGGCAGAAGCAATCCACTACATCGGTGATCTGGTACAGCGTACTGAAGTTGAATTACTTAAGACGCCTAACCTTGGTAAGAAATCTCTTACTGAGATTAAAGACGTACTGGCGTCGCGTGGTCTATCTCTGGGTATGCGCCTTGAGAATTGGCCACCTGCAAGTATCGCTGATGAATAAGATCACAGGTTAAGGTTTTACTGAGAAGGATAAGGTCATGCGCCATCGTAAGAGTGGTCGTCAATTGAACCGCAACAGCAGCCATCGTCAGGCTATGTTTCGTAACATGGCAGGTTCTTTAGTTCGTCATGAGATAATCAAGACAACTTTGCCTAAAGCGAAAGAACTGCGTCGCGTCGTTGAGCCGCTGATTACTCTTGCCAAGACCGACAGCGTAGCTAATCGTCGTCTGGCATTCGCCCGTACTCGTGATAACGAAGTCGTGGCAAAACTGTTTACAGTATTAGGTCCGCGTTTTGCGAGCCGTGCAGGTGGTTACACTCGTATTCTGAAGTGTGGCTTCCGTGCTGGTGACAACGCTCCAATGGCTTACATTGAGCTTGTTGACCGTGCTGATTCTGAAACAGAAGCAGCAGCTGAATAATTTAATTATTATTTAGTGAAGCGAATAAAAAGACCGGATTTTTTAATCCGGTTTTTTTATATCTATTGGAAAACGCTATTCACAAGATATAAAGGTTTCTCTTTTTATATTTTATTTTTGCATTCCTCTTTACTTTCTTTTGTGTTGTATCATATTTATTTTCTGCTGTTTCACCATACTGCTATTTTGTAATATAAGCTTCGCACTATATTTCAATTCTATTCTTTTGGTTATTTGCTATGCTTATTCATAATTAACAATGGAGGATGGTCCATGTATCGTATTGGGCAGGTTGCAAAATTAGCAAATGTAACAACAGATACAATCCGGTTTTATGAAAAACAAGGATTGATGGATCATGATAGACGCACAGAAGGTGGTTATCGCCTATATACTGAGCAAGATCTCCAACGTTTACGTTTTATTCGTTATGCAAAAGAGCTGGGTTTTACATTAGATGCTATTACTGAACTCCTTTCTATTCGTGTTGATCCTGCCCATCATACTTGTGTTGAATCAAAGCATATTGTTGATGCAAGACTAGCTGAAGTTGAAATTCGCTTGAAAGAGATGGAGCGAATGCGAGATTCATTAAAGATGTTGAGTAATGCGTGTTGTGGTAGTGCTCATGAGAGTACATATTGTTCAATTCTAGAAATACTTGAATCTGGAGCTACAAAGCAATAATATCTGTATCGTATTATTTTTTTATGTTCTTTAACAATTTAAGAGGTTTTTATGTCTAGCAAATATCAGCACCAAAAAGGTGTTATTAAAGATAATGCTTTAGCTGCGTTGGTTCACGATCCTTTATTTAGACAACGTGTAGAAAAGAATAAGAAAGGGAAAGGTAGTTTTATGAGAAAAGCGAAACATAACAAGAAGGGTAACTGGGAGGCCAGTGATAACAAAAGATTCTTTCAATTGTTATCACTGGCCTTTTAGTTTTTATTTCTGCTGATTTTTTAATAAATCGCGGATCTCTGTTAATAGAGTTTCTTCGGCCGATGGGGCAGGTGGTGCTTTCGGGGCTTCTTCTGCTTGACGGCGTGTTTTGTTAATTAATTTAATCGCACAGAAAATAGCAAATGCAACAATAGCAAAGTCGAAAACAGTTTGAATAAACATACCGTAATTTAGTACAACGGCTGGAACATCCCCACTTGCATCTCTTAATACAAGGCTAAACTGTTTAAAATCAATACCACCAATTAATAGTCCTAGTGGTGGCATGATGATATCTGCAACCAGTGATGAAACAATCTTACCGAAAGCTGCACCAATGATGACACCGACAGCCATGTCAACAACGTTGCCTTTCATTGCAAATTCACGAAACTCTTTGAAAAAAGACATAACCACCCCTTATTTATCTAAGTATAGATTTATTATGTAAAAATATAGTATCTAACATGATAATAGTAGACCATTATAAGTAACAATCACTATTATTCTTATTTCTACGTAATCGTTATAAGAAAAATGGACTAGGTTGGAAAAGCTTTTCAACTTCAGGAACATATTTTTTATCTGTGATAAACATAATCACATGATCGCCCTGTTCTATAGAGTGGCTTGCATTTGCAATAATGACATCTTCATTTCTGACAATTGCCCCAATAATAGTACCTGGTGGCAGTTTGATATCTTGTATACGACGACCAACAACTTTTGATGTATTCTCATCACCGTGAGCTACAGCTTCAATTGCTTCAGCAACACCGCGGCGTAATGATGAAACACTAACAATATCCGCTTTGCGAACATGACCTAAAAGTGCAGAAATAGTTGCTTGCTGTGGTGAAATTGCAATATCAATAACGCCACCTTGAACTAAATCAACATAAGCACTGCGCTGAATGAGGACCATTGCTTTTTTTGCTCCCATTCTTTTTGCTAACATAGCAGACATAATGTTTGCTTCATCATCATTAGTCAGCGCGATAAAGACATCGATTTGTTCTATATGTTCTTCTGCAAGAAGCTCTTGGTCTGATGCATCACCATAAAAAACAATTGTGTCATGAAGAAGTTCAGCTAGTTCTGTTGCACGCTGTTGATTATGTTCAATAAGTTTGACGCTATAATCTTTTTCCAATCTTGCTGCTAAACCTGCCCCCACATTACCACCACCCACAATCATAATGCGTTTATATGGTTTTTCTAATCGTTGTAATTCACTCATTACAGCACGAATATGCTGAGATGCGACAACAAAAAAGACCTCATCTCCAGCTTCTATGATAGTGGAGCCTTGAGGACGAATAGGCCTATCTTGACGAAAAATTGCAGCAACACGAGTATCAATATGTGGCATATGATCTCGTAATGTTGATAAAGCATTACCAACAAGGGATCCACCATAATAGGCTTTGACGGCAACGATACTGACTTGGCCTTCTGCAAAATTGACCACTTGTAACGCGCCAGGGTATTGAATAAGTTTATAAATATAATCAATAACTAAATGTTCTGGTGATATTAAATAATCAATGGGAATAGCTTCAGGTAAAAATAGTTTATCTGCTTCTCGAACAAATTCTGAAGCACGTATACGTGCAACTTTATTTGGTGTATTAAACAAGGTATAGGCAACTTGGCACGCTATCATGTTGGTTTCGTCAGAGTTGGTAACTGCAACCAACATATCAGCATCTTCCGCACCTGCTTCTCTTAAGATCCTTGGGTGAGAGCCATGCCCATTGACTACTCGTAAATCGAATTTATCTTGAAGTTGGCGTAAACGATCTGCATTAGTATCAACGACAGTAATATCATTATTCTCCCCGACAAGATTTTCAGCGAGAGTACCACCGACTTGACCAGCGCCTAAGATAATAATTTTCATCGTAATTTCTCAGAGTATTCGATTAACAAATAGAAAAGAAACGCAAGATCTTGATGATCTTGCGTTGAAATAGTAGCGTCTTTTAGATCCGATATCATCTTTTATCACAGGATCATATTTTTCTGATCAATGCATAAAAGAAACCATCGCCACCTTCCTCTTCTGGTAAACATTGATGTTGGTAATGGCATTGTGCATCTTTAGTTGATGTCAAAAATGCTTCAATTTGTTGTATGTTCTCTTCTGGAAGAATAGAACATGTAGCATAAACGAGTGTGCCACTGGATTTTAGGTATGGCCAAATAGCATGAAGAATTTCTTTTTGAATTTGAGCTAATTGCTCAATATCGTCATTACGACGAAGCCATTTGATATCAGGGTGACGGCGAATAACCCCGGTTGCTGAACATGGTGCATCAAGTAAAATGCGATCAAATTGCATACCAGCGCACCATTGTTCTGGATAACGTCCATCACCACTTTTGACGATTGCATTGAGTTTTAAACGAGTAAGATTTTCTTGTACCCGTTTCAAACGTTGTTCATCAATATCTACGGCTAAAACTTGAGCCTGGGGCGCTATTTCTAAAATATGAGTTGTTTTTCCCCCTGGTGCCGCACATAAATCGAGAATTTGTTCTTTATTTTCTGGTGCTAATAATTCAGCGCAACGTTGAGCTGAGCGATCTTGAATTGTTACCCAGCCATCTGCAAATCCTGGAAGAAGGTTGACGTTACATGGACTTTCTAAACGGATAGCAAAAGGATGGCTGTCATCAGCAATGGCTGAAATCTCATTATCTGTCAATAATACCAAATACTCTTCCCGTGAATGGTGTTGCTGGTTAACACGTAACCACATAGGTGGTTTTTGGTTATTGCCTTCAACAATACTCATCCATTGTTCAGGGTAAGCGCGCTTGATACGGGCAAGTAACCATGATGGATGAAGAAAACGACTTTCACTATTTTGAAAACGTTCATTAAGGATATCTTGTTGGCGTTGAAACTGACGTAACACACCGTTAATTAAGCCTTTTAACTGTGGTTTTTTTAGTGCAACAGCACCATTTACTGTTTCCGCGAGAGCTGCGTGGGGCGGAATACGTGTATAAAGAAGCTGATATAAACCCACCATAATGAGGTAGTGTAAAATGCGTTGTTTACCTTTTAGTGGTTTATCCATGAGTTGCTGAATAATCCATTCTAATTGTGGTAATGTGCGTAATACACCAAAGCAAATTTCTTGTAATAAAGCTTTATCTTTATCTGAGATATTTTTTTGAAGTTCAGGTATGACAGCACTTAGAGATAAGCCTTGATCTAATACCTGATTAATTGCTTTTGCTGCAATGCTACGTAAGTTGTATGACGTTTTCATAATGAGTCAACGTTTAATGTTGAGCGCCAGAGAAGTGTTACATTGGCGTGAAAAAAGGAAAACCCTGATAAGCATAAGTATCAGGGTTTAGAATTATTATTGAATGATTTTCCCAGGAGTGAACCAATCTCGCTTGGAGTTTAGGAAATCAGCAGAAGCCATAGGCTTTTTACCCGAAGGCTGTAATTCAGTAATATTTAGAATACCGTTACCTGTCGCAATATAAATACCTGTTTTATCTGCTTTTAATAAAGTTCCTACAGGTTGATTTGTATCATCTGCAATAACGTGTGCTTTCCATACTTTTACTGGCTGTTCGTCTAGCATAAAGAAGCTCATTGGCCATGGGTTGAAGGCTCTTATACAGCGCTCAATTTGTTCTGCTGATAATGACCAATCAATTTTTGCTTCTTCTTTAGATAATTTTTGGGCGTAATTCGCTAAACTATCATCTTGTTTTTCGGCTTTTATTTTACCTGATGTAATCAGGTCTAGTGTAGTCGTTAGCGCTTTAGGGCCGAGTTCTGCTAGTTTTTCATAAAGTGACGCGCTAGTGTCTTCATTTGTAATTGGACATGATGCTTTATACAGCATATCACCTGTGTCTAAACCAACATCCATTTGCATAATTGTGACACCCGTTTCTTTATCTCCCGCCCATAAAGCGCGTTGAATAGGTGCGGCGCCACGCCATTTAGGAAGGAGAGAACCATGTACATTTAGACAACCTAAACGAGGAATTTCAAGAACAGCTTTAGGTAAGATCATCCCATATGCCACAACAATCATAATGTCAGCTTGTTGTTCTATAATCCATTCATGGTTCTCTTCTGGTTTTAAAGAGGCTGGTTGATAAACAGGAATATCATGAGTTAACGCCAGTTCTTTAACTGGGCTAATAGTCAGTTTCTTACCTCTTCCTGCGGGTTTATCTGGAGGAGTCATTACTCCCACCACACGATGTTGGGTTGATAACAATGCAGCTAAATGTCGAGCCGCAAAATCGGGTGTTCCCGCAAAAATAATACGTAATGAATCAGACACGTTTTCTTCCTGTTTCAATTTAACTGTTACTGTCCTGCTTTAGCTCTTTTTTTATCTAACTTGTCAAGTTTCTCAACTTTTTGACGGATACGTTGGCGTTTTAATGGAGATAAATAATCTACAAATAGTTTACCAACTAAATGATCCATTTCATGTTGAATACAGATAGCTAATAAGTCATCAGCTTCTAATTCAAAAGGCTGACCATTGTAATCAAGCGCTTTTACTTTTACGTGCTCAGCACGAGGAATAAAAGCACGTTGTTCTGGGATAGATAAACAGCCTTCTTCTATACCAGTATCGCCTTCGGCATCAAGAAGCTCAGGGTTTATTAATACCAGTCTTTGGTCTCTTGTTTCAGAGACATCAATGACGATTATGCGCTGGTGGATATCCACTTGTGTCGCAGCTAAACCAATACCTTCTTCTAAATACATCGTTTCAAACATATCATCGATGATTCTTTGAATTTCTGCATCAACTTTTTCGACTGGTTTTGCAATCGTGCGAAGGCGCTCGTCTGGATAATGTAATACGTGTAACACTGCCATAATTTATTCGGACTGTTTCTAAAATGTGAATAGGATTTAACGTCTATTCTAGACATTTATTATCTAGATTGACAGTATTTGGTGTGTTTAGCACTCATCCTGTTTGCTAAAAACAACATTAGGATAATGCTGCATGGATGCAAGGGAAATATGGATAAGGCTTAATGCTGTTTCAAGGTTACCGATTAATAAAGCAATTCAAATTGCAAAGTATTTACAATCAGTCTCACAACTAAATTATAGACAATTAAAAAGTTGTGGCTTGTCAGAACAGCAAAGTCATCAATTTTTAAGACTTCATGCAGATGCTGTCAATAATACATTAAAGTGGTTAGATAAAAATGAATCATCATTATTAACTATTACAGATTCAGATTACCCACCTTTATTAAAGCAAATATCATCACCACCGCTTTTGCTTTTTGTTGCAGGAAATCGAAAACATTTAATAAGCACACAAATTGCATTAATAGGTAGTCGAAATGCAACAGCATACGGCAATAAATGGGCGACTTACTTCGCACAAGAACTAGTAAAGAAAGAATTTACTATTACGAGTGGGTTAGCTCAAGGTATTGATGGAATAGGACATCGAAGTGCATTAAAGAATAATGGTGTCACTGTTGCAGTACTTGGAAGTGGTTTAGAACATATTTATCCCTCATTCCATCGTACTCTTGCAACACAAATAAAAGAGTCTGGCCTTCTAATTTCTGAACATTTACCAATGACTCCGCCTTTAGCTCGTCATTTCCCTCAACGTAATCGAATTATTAGTGGGTTAAGTGCTACATTGCTCATTATTGAAGCCGGGATTAAAAGTGGTTCTTTGATTACAGCCAACTATGCATTGCAACAAGGTAAGGAATTATTTGTTTTACCAGGGCTATTAGGGGATATTCATTTTGAAGGAAATCATCAACTGATTAAGCAAGGTGCAAATTTAGCATCTTCACCAGATGATATTTTAGAATATTTAAATAGTTCATTGCAGTGGCTTACTAGTGATTATGAATCTCCACAAGAGTCGATAGTCGAAAAGTTTATACAGGTTCCTGAGAATAAAAAAAAGGATGTTCAAATAGATCCACTGACACCAAATCAACAACAAGCAATTGATATGATATTACCCTTTTTACGTTTTAATGAAATAGTACCCATTGATGTTATTGCTCATGATAGTGGATTATCAACATCTGAATTAGCTCCTCTTTTATTAGAACTTGAGCTTATAGAAAAAGTCGTTATTGTGGCTGGTGGCTATACTCGATTGGAATAAGTGTATGAGGTAAAACAATGGCAAAAAATATGCCGTTTACACAGCACCCTAAACAGGAAAAATGCCCTGAATGTGGTAGTGAATTGGTCATGAAAAATGGTGGTCATGGCCCTTTTCTAGGATGTTCTGCTTATCCTGAATGCCACTATATAAAAACATTAAAGCCGCAAGGTGATGGTCAAATTATAAAAGTATTAGAAGGGCAACCTTGTCAATGTTGTGGCGCAGATTTAGTGTTGCGCCAGGGTAAATTTGGAATGTTTATTGGTTGTAGTAATTACCCAGAATGTGAACACATAGAACAAATTGATAAACCAGATGAAACTATTATTCCTTGTCCTCAATGTGAAAAAGGAAAACTATTACAACGTAAGTCTCGGTTTGGTAAAACATTTTATGCTTGTAACCAATATCCAGAATGTCAATTTGTATTAAATAATAAACCTGTTAATGGCGAGTGTGAGTATTGTCATTATCTATTATTGATGGAAAAAAGGTCTTCTCAGGGAGTAAGATTAGTGTGCGCCAGCAAATTATGTGGGAAGCCGCAAACAAAAAGAGAAGAACATGAATAACGAAGTATCACCTGTAAACAACACTATTATAGAAGCACTACAAAATAATAAAGTTATCGCATATCCAACAGAGGCTGTATTCGGGGTCGGTTGTGATCCTGATAGTGAACACGCTGTTATGGACTTATTAGCATTAAAACAACGTTCAATTGAGAAAGGATTAATTTTAATTGCTGATAATTATGAGCAACTAAAACCTTACATTGATGATAGTGCATTAACACATACTCAGCGAGACAGAATGTTTGCATCTTGGCCAGGGCCAGTTACATGGGTTATTCCTGCCAAATCAACGACACCAAAGTGGTTAACTGGCAAGTTTTCTTCTTTGGCTGTGAGAGTGACTGACCATGCGATTGTTAAAGAGCTATGTTTAACTTATGGAAAACCTTTAGTTTCGACTAGCGCTAATTTAAGTGGATTGCCACCATGTCGTACGGTTGAAGAAGTAAGAGAACAATTTCAGGATATCATTCCTATTGTTGAAGGCGATGTTGGCGGTAGACAAAATCCTTCTGAAATTCGAGATGCATTAACGGGTGAACTATATCGACAAGGGTGATTTTGATGGAAAAATATTTAGTGATGGGAAATCCTGTCGAACATAGCCAATCACCTTTCATTCATCAGTTTTTTTCAAAACAAACTGGAATAGAGTATGGCTATGGACGTTTACTTGTTCCTTTGAATGAATTTGATAAAACAGCGTCTCAGTTTTTCGCGAATGGGGGACGAGGTGCTAATGTTACCGTCCCTTTTAAAGAAGATGCTTTTCGTTTTGTTGATAAATTAACAGATAGAGCAAAAGGATGTGGTGCTGTTAACTCTATTGTTAAACTGGATGATGGCACACTTCTTGGTGATAATACCGATGGACAAGGGCTTATTTTGGATTTAGCCAGACTTGATTTTATTGTACCTGGCAAAGTTAGCTCCGTTTTGGTGATTGGCGCTGGTGGTGCAACGAGAGGAATATTGCTTCCATTACTTGATTATGATTGTGATATTACCTTGACTAATCGTACATTCGCCAAAGCTGAGCAACTGGTAAAAGAATTTGGTCAATTTGGTACAATTAGAGCGATAGTCCCCGAAGATGTTGCTGATAAACATTATGATTTAATCATAAATGCATCTGCATCTAGCATGATTAATGATTTACCACCTATCCCTAATGATGTTTATGGTTTTGAAACAGCTTGCTACGATCTTTATTATCAAGCAGGAATGACATCATTTTTATACAACGCATTAAAACATGGCAGCACACGTTTATCTGATGGATTAGGTATGCTGGTAGGGCAAGCAGCCTATGCATTTGAACTATGGTATGAGCGTGTACCAGATATTAATCCTGTTTTAACTGTATTAAGAGAAAAATTGAATCAATGAACCAGTCTATTCAATTTCCAGATCGTGAAACATGGCTAGCTGAGAGTAATAGTGTTCTGTTTCCTGTTATGATCAATGGAATGCTTTTTAATTGTCAAATTACAGAGCAAGAGCTTATTGAGCGTTTTGGTGTTGGAGACGGAATTTTATTATTTAAACAAAATCGTTGGAACATTGAAGAAGAATTTGAAGAGCTGATCACTGAATATGAGTTATCAACTCTTCATCCTATTTATTCTTTATCAATGGCTGATTGATGAGTATCTAAATAATTATTTTTCCACCCAACATAATTATTAGCAGAATAAATAAAGTGCTCTATTTCTTCTGATGAGAGTGGACGGATTTTTTTAACAGGACTACCTAAGTAAAGAAAACCACTCTCAAGCCGTTTTCCTGGTGGAACTAAACTGCCAGCACCAATCATGACATCATCTTCAATAATTGCACCATCAAGTAAAATAGATCCCATTCCAACTAACACTCGATTACCTATTGTGCATCCGTGTAACATTGCTTTATGTCCAACAGTAACATTATCACCAATAATAAGAGGAAAACCTTCAGGATCATTGTGAGAAATATGAGTGACATGAAGAACGGAACCATCTTGGATATTTGATCTTTCTCCAATACTTATGTAATTCACATCACCTCGAATAACCACCATCGGCCAGATACTGACATCTTTACTAATGCGTACATCGCCAATAACTGTTGCAGTCTCGTCGATAAAAACATCTTTACCAATAGAAGGTGAAAGATTTAAGTAGTTCCGAATTGTTGATTTCCCCATAATTTGCCTCGTACTTGATTTTGCTTTGTATATAAGAAAAGCATAGCAGTGGATAGGGGGAGTTGACGAGAGAATGATCCTTGCTATTCGTTACTATGAAGATCGAAAATACGATACTAAAAGTAGAAGCAGAGCAATTAAGCATGATTGATAGAATATACCGAATAGACAATAAAAAGATAAGGCGTATATTTTTTGTACTCAAAAAGTGTTTTTAGTATCAAAAATAGACGCAAAGTTCAAAAAGAGAACGAACAGAAAAAAAATTGAAATAAACACTTGCGCTAATCCGAGATCTCCCTATAATGCGCATCCACTGACCGACGATGAGCTGACAACAGCCACGAAGGACAGCGAAGAGAAAAGAAAAAAGTTTGAAAAAACTCTTGACTCTTCAGAGGAATAACGTAATATACGCCTCCTCGCAACAACGCAGAAGACCGGAAACGGCAGCGAATGTTGCACTGCTCTTTAACAAATTATCAGACAATCTGTGTGGGCACTCGCAGAGACGATATCTTCTAAAATATTAGATGTATCAAGTCTTGAAGAGTGAACAACAAAAGTAAATTCATTTATGAATAGCTAAGTTTTCGATTTCTTTGAGCATCAAACACTTTTAATTGAAGAGTTTGATCATGGCTCAGATTGAACGCTGGCGGCAGGCCTAACACATGCAAGTCGAGCGGTAACAGGAGAAAGCTTGCTTTCTTGCTGACGAGCGGCGGACGGGTGAGTAATGTATGGGGATCTGCCCGATAGAGGGGGATAACTACTGGAAACGGTGGCTAATACCGCATGACGTCTACGGACCAAAGCAGGGGCTCTTCGGACCTTGCGCTATCGGATGAACCCATATGGGATTAGCTAGTAGGTGAGGTAATGGCTCACCTAGGCGACGATCTCTAGCTGGTCTGAGAGGATGATCAGCCACACTGGGACTGAGACACGGCCCAGACTCCTACGGGAGGCAGCAGTGGGGAATATTGCACAATGGGCGCAAGCCTGATGCAGCCATGCCGCGTGTATGAAGAAGGCCTTAGGGTTGTAAAGTACTTTCAGCGGGGAGGAAGGTGATAAAGTTAATACCTTTATCAATTGACGTTACCCGCAGAAGAAGCACCGGCTAACTCCGTGCCAGCAGCCGCGGTAATACGGAGGGTGCAAGCGTTAATCGGAATTACTGGGCGTAAAGCGCACGCAGGCGGTCAATTAAGTCAGATGTGAAAGCCCCGAGCTTAACTTGGGAATTGCATCTGAAACTGGTTGGCTAGAGTCTTGTAGAGGGGGGTAGAATTCCATGTGTAGCGGTGAAATGCGTAGAGATGTGGAGGAATACCGGTGGCGAAGGCGGCCCCCTGGACAAAGACTGACGCTCAGGTGCGAAAGCGTGGGGAGCAAACAGGATTAGATACCCTGGTAGTCCACGCTGTAAACGATGTCGATTTAGAGGTTGTGGTCTTGAACCGTGGCTTCTGGAGCTAACGCGTTAAATCGACCGCCTGGGGAGTACGGCCGCAAGGTTAAAACTCAAATGAATTGACGGGGGCCCGCACAAGCGGTGGAGCATGTGGTTTAATTCGATGCAACGCGAAGAACCTTACCTACTCTTGACATCCAGAGAATCCTTTAGAGATAGAGGAGTGCCTTCGGGAACTCTGAGACAGGTGCTGCATGGCTGTCGTCAGCTCGTGTTGTGAAATGTTGGGTTAAGTCCCGCAACGAGCGCAACCCTTATCCTTTGTTGCCAGCGCGTGATGGCGGGAACTCAAAGGAGACTGCCGGTGATAAACCGGAGGAAGGTGGGGATGACGTCAAGTCATCATGGCCCTTACGAGTAGGGCTACACACGTGCTACAATGGCAGATACAAAGAGAAGCGACCTCGCGAGAGCAAGCGGAACTCATAAAGTCTGTCGTAGTCCGGATTGGAGTCTGCAACTCGACTCCATGAAGTCGGAATCGCTAGTAATCGTAGATCAGAATGCTACGGTGAATACGTTCCCGGGCCTTGTACACACCGCCCGTCACACCATGGGAGTGGGTTGCAAAAGAAGTAGGTAGCTTAACCTTCGGGAGGGCGCTTACCACTTTGTGATTCATGACTGGGGTGAAGTCGTAACAAGGTAACCGTAGGGGAACCTGCGGTTGGATCACCTCCTTACCTAA